>CABVEH010000213.1 GCA_902497215.1 uncultured Eggerthellaceae bacterium
CGGCGATGACGCGAAGGGCGACATCGCCCGCAGGCTCTCCTCCAGGGCCTTGTCGTCGTTTCGGGCTATCGACTGTTCGATCCTCTGCGCGTTTTCGGTCTCGTTCGGCATGTTCTTCCTTGCCTTTCTGCTAGTTCTGCTAGGGGAGCGGGCGTCGAAGGCGCGTGGCCGTCTGTCAGGGACTAAGACGTCGCGCCGGGCCCGACCGTGGTCATTCCTCGGGTTCCGTAAGCTCGCCGGCCAGCGAGACCTGCATGTACTTCGCGGCGTCGCTTACGCCGAGCCCGGCCCCGAACAGGTGCATCATCTTCGTCAGCGCCGCCTCGAAGGTCATGTCGAGGCCGGACACGACGCCTGCCTCGGCCAGGGCGTCGCCGGTGGCGTAACGCTGCTCCTCGACGCCGCCTGCCGGGCACTGCGTCACGTTCACCAGCAGCTTGCCTGCTTTGACGGCGTCTGACACGGCGTCGACGAACCACTTCTCGGTGGGCGCGTTGCCGGCTCCGAACGTGCGCAGAACGATCCCCTTGGGGTCGCCCGCCTCAAGCTGCGCGCGGAAGGCGGCCTCGGTGATGCCTGGGTACAGGAACACGGTGCCCACGGCGTCGTCCATGGAGTAGGCCGGCCGCAAGGGCGCGTCGGATGCCGGGCGCCACAGCAGGTCGCGGTCGAACTCGATGTGCAGGTCCATCTGCGCGAGAGACGGGTAGTTGAACGACTTGAACGCGCCGAAGTCCGTCGAGCTCACCTTGGTTGCGCGGTTGCCGCGCCAGAGGTGGCGTCCGAAGGATATGGCCACCTCCTGCACCATGGGCGCACCGTCCTCGTCGTCGCGCATGGCGGCCAGCTGCAAGGCGGTGATCAGGTTCTCGGTGCCGTCTTCGCGTATCTCGCCGATGGGAAGCTGCGACCCTGTGACTATCACCGGCTTCGCCACGCCCGGCAGCATGAACGACAGGGCCGAAGCGGTGTAGGCCATGGTGTCGGTGCCGTGCAGCACCACGAACCCGTCGTGGTCGTCGTAGGCGTCGGCGATCAGGCGGCAGACGTCCTGCCAGATCCTCGGGTTCATGTTCGACGAGTCGATGGGCGGGTTCAGGCCCACGTGGTCAAGCTGGAATCCCAGGCGCGCGACCTTGGGCACGTTGCTCATGAGGTGCTTGAAGTCGAATGGCACGAGGGCGTGCGTCTTCGGGTCTTCGGTCATTCCTATGGTGCCCCCGGTGTAGATGATCATGATGCGCGGGGCATGCGCTGAGTTGCCATGCGGTTCCATCGTCGCCTCTTCCGGTCGCGGGTTCGAATGGATTATTGCACCGGTCAGCGCGGCGCCGGGCGCGCTTTCCCATCTGTGGGGAAACGGAAGCTTTTCCGCAATGCCGGGGAACCGGAAGCTGCCGCCATGCGCAAGGGCGCGATACGCGAGAGGGGCGCCTCCGGATGTGTGAACATTTCGTCGTGGCTCATGCGTCAGTCGCGCGTCGGCGATTTTGCAGAAGCTTTACACGCCGATTATGCGCCCATGACCTGCGTCCCCCATCCTTGGTTTCGAAGGTCGTTCCGGCCGTAGGCGCCGGGACGCCGAAGGAAGTCACGCCGGCCTGCCGATGCAGGCGCACGGCAGCTGTGAAAGGAATGGAGATGCTGAAGAAAACAATGTCGAAAACCGTCGCAGGCCTGGTGGCCGCGACCTGTCTTTTGGGGGCCGTCGGCCTTGCAGGCTGCGCGTCGCAGGCATCAAGCCCGCAAGGGGGAGACTCTGGCGCATCGCCGGCCTCCGAGCAGATATCGGTCTACTCGCGCGAGGACGGGTCGGGCACGCGGTCCGCGTTCGTGGAGCTGTTCGGGCTGGAAGAGAAGGACGCCGGGGGCAACAAGGTGGACACCACTACCGACAAGGCCGTAATCACGAACTCCACCTCGGTGATGATGACGTCCGTGGCCAACGATCCTGCCGGAATCGGCTACATATCGCTGGGCTCGCTCAACGACAAGGTGAAGGCGCTGCGCATCGACGGCGTGGAGGCCACGCCCGAGAACGTCAAGGACGGCTCGTACGAGATATCCCGCCCGTTCAACATCGTGATCGGACAGGACGTTTCGCCTGCGGCCAACGACTTCATCTCCTTCATCATGAGCGCCGACGGGCAGAAGGTTGTGGAGGACAACAACTACATCGCGGTGGCGGACGGCGCCAAGCCATACCAGAAGGGCGACGCGTCGGGCAAGGTCGTCGTGGCCGGGTCGTCTTCGGTGACGCCCGTGATGGAGAAGCTGGCCGAGGCCTACGAGGCGGTCAACCCGGGAGTCACGGTCGAGGTGCAGCAGTCCGACTCCACCACCGGCGTGACCATGGCCATCGAGGGCACCTGCGACATCGGCATGGCGTCGCGCGACCTGAAGGACTCCGAGAAGTCGTCCGG
The DNA here is from genome assembly GCA_902497215.1 of uncultured Eggerthellaceae bacterium. The sequence goes on from CABVEH010000213.1 coordinate 2,424, forward strand.
CGTGGGTGCGCAGGAGATAGCGCGCGACGGGATCGCCGTGATCGTGGCCCCCGCGTCCGACGTCGACGAACTCACGGCCGAGCAGGTGAAGGCGATCTTCTCGGGCGAGGCTCAGACCTGGGCCGACGCGATCGGCTGATGCGGCCATGAAGCAAGGGTCTAACGGCCAGGCGTTGAAGGAGGGGGCAGCCAAGTGGCTCTTCGGGGCCGCTGCCGCCCTCTCCATCGTCGCGGTGGCCCTGATATGCGTGTTCCTCTTCGCCAACGGAATCCCGGCCATGGCACAGATCGGACTTCCCGACTTCCTGTTCGGGACCACATGGAAGCCGGGGAGCGGCTTGTACGGGATATTCCCGATGATCGTAGGGAGCATCTACGTGACGGCCGGGGCCATGGTCGTGGGCGTTCCCGCCGGGGTGCTGACCGCC
>CABVEH010000214.1 GCA_902497215.1 uncultured Eggerthellaceae bacterium
AAGACCTGGCTTCTGTCATTTTCAGTCCGCTGCTCTACCAACTGAGCTACCCGACCGGATGCCGCCGAACACGTTCGGCGCGAGTAAACATTGTAAAGGCAGCGCTTCGTTCTTGCAAGAATCAATTTGCAGGGCCGTATGGCAGCGCACGATAGGGAATCACGTCAGCCGAACAGCGGCGTTGAGAAGTAGCGCTCGCCCGTGTCGGGAAGCACCGTGACCACCGTCTTGCCCGGGCCGAGCTTCTTCGCCAGGCGCTTGGCGGCGGCAACGTTCGTGCCGGACGACACGCCGCACATCAGGCCTTCCTTGCTTGCAAGGTCGCGAGCGGTCTGCAAGGCCTCCTCGTCGCTGACGACGATTACCTCGTCGTATATCTCCTGGTCGAGGATGGCGGGGATTAGGCCGTCGCCTATTCCCATCTGCAGGTGGCTCCCTATTCCGCCGCCCGAAAGGATGGCGGCGTTCTCGGGCTCGACCGCCCATATCTCGATGTCGGGGTACAGCCGCTTCAGCGTCTGCCCGATGCCCGATATCGTGCCGCCCGTGCCGATGCCGCTGACGAACCCGTGGATGTGGCAGCCTGCGTCCTCGGCGATTTCGAGCGCCGTGTGGTTGCGGTGCGCCCGCAGGTTGTCGATGTTCTCGAACTGCTGCGGCACGTAGACGCGCGGGTCTTCCGCGGCCATTTCCTGCGCGATGCTGATGCATTCGTCGATGGCCTTGCCGATGTCGCCCTCGTCATGCACGATGATCGTCGTGGCGCCGTAATGCTCCACCAGAAGCCTGCGTTCCTCCGACACGGAGTCTGGCATGATGATGCGGGCCTCGTACCCCTTAACGGCGCACACCAGCGCAAGGCCTATGCCCTGGTTGCCGCTGGTGGGTTCCACGATTATGCTTCCCGGGCCTATGTCGCCCCGGGCCTCGGCCTCTTCGATCATCTTGGCGGCGGTGCGCGTCTTGATCGAACCGCCCACGTTCACGCCCTCGTACTTCACGAGGATCTGCGCCATGTCGGGCTCGGTCAGGCGCTGCAGGCGCACGAGCGGCGTATGCCCAAGCGCCTCGAGCACGTTGTCGTAAATCAATTCATCCCCTGGCCTTCATGTATAGGCTTCGTTTTCTCACAGGAGATTATAGCCGCTTGGCTCAGACCAGCAGCGCGACGAGCGTTCCACACATGATGCAGGGCGCGAAGGGGATGCCACGCGCGAGGCGCGCCGCAGCGAACGCCAGGCTGACGACGCAGGCGGCAAGCAGTGCCACGAGCACCAGGCGCAACCCGAGGAAAAGCGACACGGCGGTCAGAAGCTTCACGTCTCCCCCGCCCATCATGAAGCGGCCCGACACGCGTTCCGACACCAGCACGAAGGCCAGCAGGCCAGAACCGAACAGCAAGGCGCCCACAACGTCGCCGACGGCATCGGACGGCCGGGCGCAGCCAATCGCCACGGAGGCGCAACGCCACAGCAGCCAAAGGGCGACCACCGCCAAAACGAGGCGGTTAGGAATGGTGCGGCTGCGGATGTCGGTCACGCTCGCAGCCATGAGTAACGCGAAGAGCGCCAGGAACGCAGCGGCTGTTGCCAGTGCGTCCATGGGCACTAGCAGCCGAAGATCAGCTCGCGTTCCTCGCCGGTGAGCGCGGCGCGGGCCTGGTCGCGGAGCTGGTTCACGCCGATGAAGAACTGGCGCATCATGACGACCACCAGATAGCGGCCCTTCGCAGTCAGAGTCAGCTCGTCGGCGTCGTCGGTGGCGAACGCGCCGGATGCGCGCATGAACGCCATCTCGACCGGAAGGCCGCGCTCGATGGGCATTCCGAAGTCGCGCTCGAACTGGCGCTTGTCAAGGCGAAGCCCGAACAGCTGCATCATGAAGCGGTAGCGCATGCGGTCGCGCAGGCCGAACGTGGTCTTGCCCATCATGGACATGCGGCCGCCTTCGACGGCGGCGTTGTACTCGCGCACCGAGAACGTGTTCACGTACAGGTTGCTGCCCAGGTAGGTGATGCCGCCCGACCCGATGGCCGGGTACTCCTCGTAGTCGACCACGTACTCGTCGATCATGGGCGCCTGATCGCCGTACCTCTCGACGCCGTCGCCTGCGGCAGTGTTCTTGCGGTTAAACGTCCAGGCGCTGCCGTAGGTAAACAGCCCCTCAGACGAGCCCATGTCGCCAGAACCTGCCAAAAGCTCGCAGATTATCTCGTAGAACTGCTGCTCGCGCGCGTAGTCGACGCGGCCGACCGTGCGGGCCAGCGACTTCTGCACGCTGGGAGATGCCATCAGCGGGTAAAACGTGGTCTGCGAAGCGCCTGACTCCACCACGCGCTCTATGTCGGAGATGAGCACGTCGACGGTCTGCGCCGGGAAGTTGAATATCATGTCGGCGTTCATGGACACGAAGTGCGGCGAAGCCTGCTGGATGCGCTCGACGATCTCGCGGCCCGAGCCGTACTTCTCGTAGCGGTCCATCTGCTTCAGCAGGTCGTCGTCGAAGCTCTGCACTCCTACGGAAAGCCGCTGCACGCGGCCTTCCAGCTTGTCGATGTATTCGGGCACGAGATGGTTCGGGTTGGTCTCGCTGGACACTTCCTTGATGCTGAACGTGTCACGGGCCAAATCGATGGTCTCGCAAAGCTCGTCGATCATGATGGTGGGCGTGCCGCCGCCGATGTAGAGACTGTCGAAGTCGTAGCCCAAATCGGCCAGCATCAGCATTTCCTTGCGCAGGTTCACGAAGTAGGGCTTCGCGCGGTCCTCCGCGAACGGGAAGCGGTTGAACGAGCAGTAGGGGCACAGCCTCTCGCAGAACGGCACGTGCGCGTAAAGCAT
>CABVEH010000215.1 GCA_902497215.1 uncultured Eggerthellaceae bacterium
CCGGTGTACTCGGCCGGTTCCGTGCGGACGATCTTGCCATCCTTGACAACCGTCTTCAATGCGCAGTACTCGTGGTCGCCCCAGCCAGGGCACGCAGTGTAGACGAAGCTCTCTTCGGACATTTGACCTCCCCTTTCTCTGCCTCTTGCAGTTGACGATAGGCAGAGCCTACAAGGGAGCCACGCTGCACGTCTGTAACATCTGTTACAGACGCGGGAACTTGGTAACATGCGTTACATGCGTGCGAAAGGTAATCTGGCCGGTAATAACCGAAGCGGCAAACGGAGCGCTATCTGCGCGAACGCTGCTCCATCACCGACGGCATGACGCGCGTGACGCTCACGCGGTTCATGTTGAGCACGCGCCCGATAGTCTCGTGAGTGACGCTCGTCAAGTCGACGCCCATCCCCTCGAGCTCGTCTAGAAGCCACGCGACCTTGTCGGTCCCGGACATCTCCGTCAGGAGGGCGAGGCTTTTCATGACGTCCTTGCAGCGGTCGGAGAACTCGCAGAGCATCGTCCATGCGAAATCCGGGTCGTCGCGGAAGCACCTGCGTATAGCATCTATCCGAATCGCACACGCACGCATGTCAGTGAAGGCGCATCCGAACTGTGACTCGTTGAACGATACGTCGTATCGCTTCGTGTCGCCCACTATGCGCACGAGGTTCGCCACGTAGCCCTTCTGCGCAAGGAAGACGCCTTGCGTCTTGCCGTTCTCGGTAGACAGCACCGCACCGACGACCCCCGATTTCACCACGAGCACCTCGGAAAGGATGTCGGTCATGGGAATCGCCGCCCCGCGCCTTATGAGCAGCTGCCTGGACTCCGCGCACAGCTTGCAGCGCGTCTGCTCGTTGAGTGACTTGCAGAACGGGTTCATCTCGGCATCCGAGCAAAGACATCCTTGGGAATCCCCGCTACGCGCAAGCCGATCGTCCACATTCCCCATGGCCATCTCCCGACGCTCCGTCGCCTCCGTTGGCAACATGATACGACACCCGGCAGCGCCATGCCATGGAGGGCATATGCAGCGTCGCGAGCCAAGACGCTTGGAACATTAGAAGCCCAAAAGGTGGGTGCATGGGGCTATGTTAGGGAATAGGCCTACGGCGCGGTGCTCCTGGCGGGGACGAAGAAGCCACTGCAGTCGACGCCCTCGTGCTCCAGCAGCTTCAACTTGCGGGATATGCCGCCCGCGTAGCCCGTCAGGCTGCCGGTGGCGCCCACCACGCGGTGGCACGGGATGATGATGCTGATGGGGTTGTGTCCCACGGCGCCTCCCGTCGCCTGCGCGCTCATGGTCTTCTTCCCCATGCGGGGCGCCGCGCCGCGGGCCAGCTCGCCGTAGGTGCGCGTGCTTCCCAGCGGGATCTCGCACAGAAGCTGCCATATCACCTTCTGGAACTCGCTGCCGTTAGGCGCCAGCACGAGGGAATCCAACGACGGGTCCTTCCCGTCGAAGTAGTCGTCAAGCCACGCGCACGCGGCATCCAGATGTCGGCTGGGCGCTTCCTCCATCGGCGCGTCCAGCGTGCCTGCGAAGTACTTCTGCCCGTCCAGCCAGAGTCCCTTCAGCCCGTCGTCGCCTGCGGCCAGCGTAAGCGTGCCCACCGGCGAGTCGTAGGTGCAGGACGCATAGGCCTGGGGTGCTTCCTTCTTGGGTGCCTTCGTCTTCATTATGCTTCCTTTCGCCAGGTCCGTCAGTGGGACCACAAGTTGATGGTCGCGTACGACCTCCAGGGCCGCCACGCCTCGGCGGCCGCCTCTATCTCCTTCTGGCTGAGCCCGTCCAGCGCCTTCTTCACGCCCAGGTCGGTGGACGGGAACGCGTCGGGGTTGCCGGTAGCGCGCATGGACACGTACTGCGCGGTCCAAGGCCCTATGCCCGGAAGCTCCGTAAGCGCCGGAACGACGACCTCCGGGTCGGCGCCGTAGGACAGGTCTATCGACCCATCGGACAGCGCCCGGGCCAGGGCGCCTATGGTGCGGGCGCGCGAGCCCACTATGCCAAGCGACCCCAGCGCGTCCTGAACGCCGTCGCCAAGCGCGGCGACGTCCTCGGCGCTTGGGAACGTGCAACTTACGCCTTCGATGGGCGCATCGATGGGAGTTCCGAACCTTTCCGCCACGCGGCCGGCCAAGGTGCTCGCGCCCTTGACGGATATCTGCTGCCCCAGCACGGCGCGCACGCACATCTCGAAGGCGTCGAAGCATCCGGGAAGGCGCGTCCCCGGAAGGTAGACGTCGGGGAACTGCTTCGCGAACCCTTGCAGCCCCTCGTCTATGGCCTCGGGGTTGCAATCCAGGTCGAACTGATGCCGCACGCGGGCTATAACCTGGGGCAGCACGCCGAGCAGCGACGAAGACACCCGCACCTCGACCCGGTTTCGCCCCTGCTGAGGGCTGACCGATATCCACCCGCGCGCCACTCCGCCATGGCTGTCGGGAAGGTGCGACGCGCGGTAGTAGACTCCGTCGCGCATGGCCTCGACACCGGGGATCGCACGCAGCTCGAGGAACCCTAGCAGCCGGTCCCAGGCGAACGGCGGCCTGTAGTCAAGCTCGACGACGACCGCCTCGCCGGCCTCGGGCGCGCGGCGGCCGCGCCGCAGGCTGCTGGGCGTCAGACTGTAGTGCTTCTTGAACACCTCGTTGAACTGCCGCGTGCTTCCGAATCCCACCATCCCGGCGATGTGCGACACCCTAAGATCGGTAGTGGTCAGCAGCTGCTTGGCCAAAAGCAGGCGGCAGGTCTGCAGGTACTGGTTCGGGGTCACGCCGAACTCTTCGGCGAAGGCGCGCCTGAGGTGACGGCCGGTGTAGCCCAACCTTGCCG
>CABVEH010000216.1 GCA_902497215.1 uncultured Eggerthellaceae bacterium
AATGGCCGCAGTAAGGGTGGTCTTGCCATGGTCGACGTGACCGATGGTGCCGATGTTCACATGCGGCTTGGAGCGCTCGAACTTCTCCTTGGACATTTTTCATCCTCCTTAAGGACAAAAGCGTAACTTGCAAAACAAACGCCCTGGAAGGGCGTGATTTCAAATGGTAGCGGTGACTGGATTTGAACCAGTGACGCCACGGGTATGAACCGTGTGCTCTGACCAACTGAGCTACACCGCCAAGTGGAGCCTGCGACCGGACTTGAACCGGTGACCTCTTCGTTACCAACGAAGTGCTCTACCGACTGAGCTACACAGGCGAAATGGTGGGCGCGCTAGGATTCGAACCTAGGTAGGCAGAGCCAACGGGTTTACAGCCCGTCCCCTTTAACCACTCGGGCACACGCCCATTCGATTCCATGGACCTCGCCCGCAGGCAAAGCCAGGTAATCCAACGGAAGCTATCATGTGTAGTTATCAAGCTGCCACTTGGCCGCCCTGCGACAGGCGAAAGCCAAGCGAAAAAGAATTCTAGAGCACGGAAAACCACGTGTCAACACTTTACACGCCTCCGGGCGTATCTACATGCATACCGCTCCGTCAACGGTTCGGAAACGAACCCATAGCGGGAGATTCTCCGTCTTTCCCCCGTCATCCGCATGCCTCCCAAGCGTTATAACTTCCTATTGGCATACAAAAGCAACACAAGGGGGCTGCCTCATGTTCAAGGCCACGGAAATCAAGCAGGGAATCTACTGGGTGGGCGCACTGGAGTGGGAGGAGCGCTACATACATGGCGTGTCGATGCCTCTAGGGTCCACGAACAACGCGTATCTGATCGTAGACGAAAAGGTCGTGCTGGTGGACACATGCATCGAGTCGCACGCGCCCGAGCTGCTGGAACGAATATCCGACGTCATAGACCCGGTTCGCATAGACTACGTGGTCTCCAACCACAGCGAGAAGGACCATGCCGGTTCCATAAGGCTCGTGCTTGAGGCGGCGCCGAACGCCAAGGTCGTCACAAGCGCCCCCAAAGGGCATGCGATCCTGCAGACCTACCTCCCCTCCGATACCGAGTTCGTCCCCATGAAGGACGGCGACGTGCTCGACATCGGAAAGCGCACCCTGCGGTTCATCCACACGCCCATGGTCCACTGGCCCGACAACATGGTCACCTACTGCCGCGAGGACTCCGTCCTGTTCTCGAACGACGCGTTCGGCCAGTTCATCGCCACCAGCAAGCGCTTCGACGACGAGGTTCACATGGACGCGGTGATGTCGTGCGCTAAGAAGTACTTCGCCAACATCCTGACCCCGTACGTAAGGCAAACCGCCAAGGCAGTTCAGGCGGTGCGCGGGCTCGACCTCGAGATGATCTGCCCCGCCCATGGCGTCATTTGGCGCTCGAACATCGGGAAGGTCCTCGGGCTTTACGAGAAACTGTGCCGCTGCGAGCCCGACAGGTCGGCAGTCGTGGTCTACAGCAGCATGTACGGATCCACCGAGCGCATGGCGCTTGCCATTACCGAGGCATTCATGAGCAAAGGCGTTCGCGTACGCTGCTGCGACATCGACGTGACGGACATGTCGGACATAATGACGGACGTCTTCTTCGCGAAATACCTCGCAGTGGGCTCCCCCACCCACAACAACACTGTGCTGCCAACGATAGGCGCGTTTCTGACCTATCTGAAGGGATTGGCCCCGAAGGGACGCATCGGAATCAGCTTCGGGTCGTACGGATGGGTGCAGGCCGCCCAGAAGGAGATATCGGAAGTCATGCAGAAAGCCGGGTTCGTCATGCCCCTGGACCCTGCAGCCGAAGCCTGGAACGACACGCCTGCCGGCGAAGAGGAATTGTTCGAGGCCATCTGCCGGTTGGTTGACGAGCAGTAGGCTTCGGGGGACGCTGCGTAGTAACGCGTTCCGTGCTCAAATCAAAAGAGAACGCTCCCATGAAGGAGCGTTCTCTTTTTTAGCCTAATTAAGTATCTCGCAATTAGGACCAGCGTTTGACGGTACCACGAAGCCTATAGACGCCAACCGGTACGCCATCTCCCTGGGCTTCAAGCATCATATTATTGCCAGCATAAAGCGCAACATGACCTGAGCTCCAAACAGGGTCGCCAACTTGTGGAGTTTCCGCATTCGGCAGGCTGGCAAACCATCCAGACGAACGATAGCTGCAACCTATCGCATAACACACAAGGTGCGAACAATCCCAACCAGGATTCCCAGACCCACCCCATTGATAAGGTTTACCCTTCTGGGTCATCCCTCTGGCTAGCGCAGCAGCACCGTTGTACCATTGAGCAGCGCTAGAGCTTCCCCCGCTGCTGGAACCACCACCGGAGCTGCCACCGTTCGAGCCGCCGCCCCCGGTGTTTCCGCCCCTATTCGGAGTGGAAGGAGTGGTTTCGGCCTCCTCGGCCGCAGCTGCGGCGGCTGCTGCTTCCTGCCTGTAAAGCTCTTGGGCCTCGGCGGAAAGCGTGTTGTAGGTCGTCTGCATCTCGTCGTAAAGCGCCTTGGCCTCCCTTTGGGCTGCTGCGGCCTTCTCCACGTTTTCGGCAGCCACGGCTTCCTGCTGCGTGTAGACATCCTTCTGTTCCTGAACCTCGGCACGAAGGGTCTTGGTCTGCTCGACCATTTCCGCGTCGTTCTCGTTCATGTTGTTCAGGATGCCCCAGTTGTTGGTGAACGCCTGGAAGGAAGTGGCGCCGAGCAACAAGTCGAGGAAGGAAGCCGAACCTGACCGATACATGCTGCGTGCACGCGTGCCCAGCTGTTCCTGAAGATCGGTTATCTGCCCCGTGGCCTCGTCGATGCGGCTC
>CABVEH010000217.1 GCA_902497215.1 uncultured Eggerthellaceae bacterium
GAAGCGGTCGATCTGCCGCTCGACCCCACGGAAGCCGTCGGCCTCGTCGAGAGTGACGAAGGCCTCCACGATCTCGCCCAACTCATCAAACATCTCTTGCAGGTCGTCATCGTCAACGTTACGCAGAAGCGCAACCGCATTTTTGTATGCTTGGGAACCGCGCACCATGTCGGCATACATGTCGATGTCTTCGGGCCCGGCGATCAGGCCCTCGAATAACTCGGTGTCGGTCACGCTCGCAAACTTCGCGAACATTATCAGGTTGCGCAGCCGGTTCTCTTGGCGCTTGAGTTCGTTCACATGTTCTTCCAGCACCTCTACAAGCCGTGCGTCGCCTTCGTCGAGCACCTCGCGGATCTGGTCGAGTTTAAGGCCGTACTCAGCCAGAATTACTATGCGCTTCAGACGTTCGAGGTCGTCCTCGCCGTACAAGCGTCGGTTGTTCGCCACGTTCTCGCCAGTGCGCTTGGGGCAAAGAAGCCCTTGCTTCTCGTAGTGCTCCAATGCGCGAATGGTCACGCCGGTCAGCTTCTCCACCTCTGAACGCGTAAGCAGGTCCTCGCCCACCGCGCTTCGCCAGCTTTCGACCACTTCCCGCTTCTTGTCGCTGTCTTTTTTGCTCACAGACCCACCTCCTTGGCACCAGTCTAGACCCACACGTCGCGTGAGGGTCAAGAGGCTTTGTCAAAGCAAGGGCTTTTCGTGAATGCAAGGCCCGAATCGGCAGGCCAAAACGAATCACTATGGGTTTCCATGTAGAATCCTGCAACATGAAGAAGCTACTGAAGATACTGGGAATCGTAGTCGTTGCCGCCGTCGTGGTGATAGGCGGCGGAGTGCTGCTGGCTAAGAACGGCATCGACAATCCCGTCAACGATGCCGCCGAGCAGGCAACGTACGGAGCAGCCAACGCGGCAGTCGACGCCACGGGAATAAAGAAGCAGATCGACTCGGCGCTGCGCGACAACGCCGGCGAGATATCGCGCCAAACGGGGCTCCCGCAAGGGGTCGTGGACGGGATGATAGACGGCCTGGACGTCGAAAGCTGGAAGGTTGTTCCGCTGCCCGGCGGCGCTGTCGCCGAAAGCACGTCGGACGTCAGCTACGGCGGGTACGATGCCAAGATAACCACCTACGACGACCCCAGCGTGGTGACCGTCTCCACAGGGTCGGGATCGGTCACGCTAGAAGTCCCCGCCAACGCACAGGGCTACCTGCAATACCTGGAGTATCTGTAAAGGGTGACAATGGGATCGGGTCGCCACAAGAAAGGGGCGCACGTAAAGTGCGCCCCTAAGCATGCCAGCGGTGTGACAAATGACCCGAGCACTGTCACCGATGTGTCAAAAGCGAACGTCCCCTGACACGCTCTCGCTATCGGGCAGTCGCGTATTCCACGTTGGCGCGCGTGTCGCCGCCGGCGGAGTCAAGCTCCCACACCTTGGCACCGCGCGCTTCCACGCGGGCCTTGGCCTGCGAGTAGTCGGACTCGGGGTCGTCGGCGTCGCCGAAGGCCAGCGCAAGCGTCGGGCAGTCCATGGCGCAGAACGGCGGCTGCCCTTCCGCGATACGCGGCGCGCAGAAGGTGCAGCTGGGCAGGTACATGGGCTGCCACCACATGTGCAGGTCGGGGTACACGCCCGCGGGGCGGTCGATTCCCGCGCCCGATCCGTGCGTCTCCACTTCCACGCGGTACTCGTCGTCGGCCAGGTGGTTGCCTACCTTGCATGCCATCGCGCAGGTCCAGCAACCAATGCAGCGGTCTATGTCGACCAACATCTTGTAAGCCATGGCTTATGCCTCCTTCACGATGGTCGTCTGCGGGTTGGGCGTCAGCGCGCCCTCGAACTTGCGGATGTCGCACCACGAGTCCCAGTAGCAGTCGGTGGACCCCGTTAGCGAGCTCATCGCCTCGACGTAGGGGTTGGGGTGATGGCCGGCCGCTATCCAGTCGGCGAACCACTTGTCCTCAAGCGGCCCCTGCGAGTCCTTGCCGGCGCACTGGTGCGTGATCTCGGAATAGGTGCCCTCCTCGAACTGGCGGCGGCGCCAACCGAACCACACATGCACCGTGCCGTCGGGCACGCTCTCGTCCAGCACCAGGCGCGTCACCACGTGCCCGCGCTCGTTGAACACCTCGACCATGTCGCCCTCGGCGAGCCCGAGCCGAGCCGCCTGCGCGGGGTTGAGGCGCGTCGCCGGCGTCTCGCCCGAAAGCTTCACGGTGATGGGGTCGTCGGTGAAGCTGGACTGCATGAAGAAGCGCTGACGACCGGTGAACAGCTGGTAGGGGTATTCCTTCGACTTGCCGATCTTGTTCGGCTCCAGCACCTTGGTGACCGCCATGCCCAAATCGGCCAGCTTCTCGGAGTACATGATCTCCATGCGCCCGGTCTCGTTGTCCAGCACCTCGGCGGGGTTGAGGTACGGCGTGTACTTCGGCTCGGGAGGCGCCGCCGCGCGGATCATCTTCTCCTTCTTCAGGCGCTCGTATGTCACGGGCGGCTGGATGCCTGCGATCAGCGGGTACGGCGTCTGCAGCCTAATGTCGATGTACTCAGGGCCGGTCATGGTGAAGTAGTCGCCCAGGCCCACGCGCTTGGCCAACTCGCTGAACACCCAGACGGGCTCGTGGCCGTCGACCTGGGGCTCGATTGCGGGCTCCTGCAGGATCACGTGGTTGTAGCAAGCGCCCGTGATTAGGTCCTCGCGCTCGAACGACATCAGGTCGGGAAGCACGTAGTCGGCGATCTCGCCCGTGTCGGTCAGCCACACGTCGTAGTCGACCACCAGGTCCATGTCGCGCACGACGTCA
>CABVEH010000218.1 GCA_902497215.1 uncultured Eggerthellaceae bacterium
GGCTTCTCGAGGTCGCGCAGGAAGTCGGGTTCCTGCTGCATCGTGCCCTTGCAGGCGGCCACGCCGTCGGCCACGGTGAACGACTCCTCGTAGATGGCGCGCCCCGCGATGACGCCCTCGACGGCCTCGGACACCTTCGCAAGCTCGAGGATGTCGGCGACGGACGATATGCCGCCGCTGGCGATGACGGGGTTCCCGAACGCCTGGTACATCTCGACGTAGGCCGCAGGCGCGATGCCCGTCTGCATGCCGTCGCGGGCGATGTCGGTGTAAACCAGGTGCTCGTAGCCCAGCGCGGCCATGCGCGTTGCCAGCTCTAGCGCCGATATCTCGGCGCCGGATACCCAGCCTTCCACCTTCACGTCGCCGTCCTTGGCGTCGATCCCGCACACCACCGAGTCGCTGCCGAACTCCTCGACGGCGGCCTGCGCGAAGTCGGGGTCGCGCACAAGGGCTGTGCCGAATATCACGCGGTCGGCCCCCGTGTCCAGGATGCGCCTGGCCGCGTCCATCGTGCGGATGCCGCCGCCCACCTCCACGTGCAGCTTCGTGCGCTTCAGAATGCCCGACACAACGTCCACGTTCGCAGGGTCGCCGTCGCGCGCGCCGTCCAGGTCGACGACGTGCAGCCATTCGGCCCCCGCCTCCTCGAACAGCTGCGCCTGGAGCACCGGGTCGTCGTTGTACACGGTGACCTTGTCGTAGTCGCCCTTGGCCAGGCGGACGGCCTTGCCGCCGAGTATGTCTATGGCTGGAAGCAGGTACATGGCATGTCCTCCAAATCTATCCGGCGCCCATCCGGCATCAGACGCGCCCGGCGAAGTCGACGAAGTTGCCGATCAGCGCCGCGCCCGCGCCGGAGCTCTTCTCGGGATGGAATTGTACGCCGAACGCGTTGCCTTTCCGCACCGCGCTGGGGAATGTAACCGAATGGGTCGTTTCGCCCGTGGTGAAGCCGCCCTCCGGCGCTATGAAGCTGTGCGTGAAGTAGAAGTGCTCGTCCTGCGCGACGCCAGCGAACAGCGGGTCGCCTTCGCAGAAGCGCACCGAGTTCCACCCGACGTGCGGCACCTTGAACGCCACGCCGCTGGTGCCTTCGCGCGGCATCGCGCCCACAATTCCGGGAAGCACGCCCAGCCCAGGCGTGGGCGAGCCGCCTTCCGCATGCTCCACGCCGCCTTCGAACATCAGGTGCATCCCCAAGCATATGCCCAGAAACGGCACGCCACCGTCGATCGCGTCCCGCACGGCGCCCGCAAGCCCCAGCTCGTTCAACGTGCCCATGGCGTCCGCGAACGCCCCCACGCCGGGAAGCACCACGGCGTCGGCGGCGCGCACCGCGGAAGGGTCGGACGTCGCGAAGACTTCGGCGCCGCACGCCGCAAGCGCCCGTTCCACGGACTTGATGTTGCCCTTCCTGTAGTCGACCAGTGCGATGTGCATGGCGTCGCTCACAGCACGCCTTTGGTGGAAGGAAGCGCGTCGGCCGCACGCGGGTCTATGGCGACGGCGGCACGCAGCGCGCGTCCGCACGCCTTGAAGGCCGCCTCTATGAGATGGTGGGCGTTCTCGCCTGCGAGCTGCTTCATGTGCAGCGTTATGCCCGCGTTCGCCGCGAACGCGACGAAGAACTCCTTGGCGAGCTGGGTGTCGAACGTGCAGATGGCGTCCACCGGCACGTCCATGTCCCAGTAAAGCTGGCCGCGTCCCGAGATGTCCATGGCGCACATGACCAGCGCCTCGTCCATGGGGATGACGGCGTCAGAGAAGCGCACGATTCCGCGCTTGTCGCCCAGCGCCTCGGCCACCGCCTGGCCCAGCACGATGCCGGTGTCCTCCACGCTGTGGTGCGCGTCCACCTCCACGTCGCCGTCGCAGGACACGGACAGGTCGAACAGCCCGTGCCGCCCGAACGCGTCCAACATGTGGTCGAAGAACGGCACCTTGGTGCTCGCGTCCACCGCGCCCGTTCCGTCCAGCTCGATTGACACCGAGATGTCGGTCTCCTTGGTCTTCCTGTCGATGGTGGCGCTTCTCATGCCAGCCTCCATTCCGTGTTGCTAACCGCCCCGCCAAGCCGCCCGCACGGGCGTCCGGCGCCTGTTCGCTAGTCCCTCTTCCTCATACAGAAGTCGCGCAGGTTCGCCAAGAACGCGTCGTTCTGCTGCGGCGTTCCTATGGTGACGCGCAGCGTGCCTTCAAGCAGCGGCGCGTCGCTGAAGTCGCGCACCAGGATGCCCTTCCCGTACAGGTACTCCCATGCCTGCCCGGCGTCTTCCACCTGGAACAGCACCCAGTTCGAATCGCTTGGGAAGGGACGCACGCCCGGAATGACCTTCAGGCCTTCCATTACGCGGTCGCGCTCATCGATTATCGCGCGTATGCCCGGCTCGAACTTGGCGCGGTTCTCGAAGACCACGCATCCGATGGCCTGGCTGACCGCGTCGACCGAGTAGGGCTGGCGCACCTTCAGGTACTCCTTGATGACGTCCGGATGCGCCATGATGTAGCCCAGCCGCACGCCTGCCAGCGAGAACGCCTTCGAGAACGTGCGCAGCAGCACCAAGTTGCGGTTGGCCTCCAGAAGCGGGCGCGAGGTCATGCGCGAGAACTCGAAGTAGGCCTCGTCGGCCACCACGAGCGCGTCGGTGGCTGAAAGCAGCCGCTCCATGAAGTCGTGCGGCGCGCGCAGCCCCGTGGGGTTGTTGGGGCTGGCGACTATGGTGAAGTCCACCGGGTTGCAAGGGTCGCTCACGGCCGCAAGCACGGCGTCCTCGTCGATGCCGAAATCGGGCGCCGGCTT
>CABVEH010000219.1 GCA_902497215.1 uncultured Eggerthellaceae bacterium
CTACGACGGCTACGACAAGGTGGCGGAAGCGATGGCCGCGCACGGCAAGAGGCTTCCCGCCAGGTACCTGACGTCGGCCCATCCTGACCTGGTGCTGCGCGCCATGGAGACGGGCGAGCCGTACCCCATCCGCGCGCTGATAGTCGAGGCCACGAACCCCCTTCTCACCTATGCGGACACCCACAGGGTGCATTCCGCGCTTTCCGGCCTCGACCTGCTGGTGGTGATCGACTACTACATGACGCCGACGGCGGCCCTGGCCGACTACGTGCTTCCCAGCGCGGGAGCCATCGAGCGCGCCACGTTCCAGGCGCATGGAGGCGTGGCCAACTTCGCCTACGGCGGGGCCGCGGCCTGCGAGCCCTACTACGAGCGCAGGACCGACTACGACATCTTCCGCGAGCTGGGAACCCGTCTGGGGCAGGAGGAGCACTGGCCTCACGAGACGTTCGAGGAGGCGTGCGCCTACACCCTTGCACCCACCGGCATGGACTGGGAGACGTACTGCGAGCTTGGGATGTGCTTCCAGCCGCCCAGGCATTTCAAGCACCTTGCGCCCGGACCCGACGGGAAGCCCCGCGGGTTCGCCACCTCCACGGGCAAGGTGGAGCTCGCGAGCGGGCTCCTGGAGGCGCTCGGCGGCCAGCGCTTGCCGCTTCCCGGCGAGAACCGCTTGCTTTGCTCGCCGGAGTTCGTCGCCGCCAAGGAAGCCGAGGGATGGACGCACCTCGAGCTCATCACCGGCGGCCGCAGGCAGCCGTACAACGCGTCCATGTACATGAACTTCCCCGAGTTCCGCGAGTCCGTCCCGTGCCCGTTGGCCGAGATGAGCGCACAGACGGCCTGCGACCTGGGCGTCCGCGACGGCGATACCCTGCTCATAGCGTCCGATAACGGACAGGCGTGTTTCAAAGTCGCAACAATAGATATAAGATATGGTCTTATACATGCCGACTACGGCTGGTGGCATCCCGAATGGGATGTCAACGACGGCTCGCTCGGCGGCATATGGGAAAGCAACGTCAACACGCTGACGTCCTGTTCGCTCGACCAGTCCGAAGGCACGATCGGAACCTGGTCCTACAACGCCATCGACTGCATGGCCGTGAAGTGCGACAGGAAGCTCAGCTGGGACAGACAAGGGGACTGACATGGCATTACGCAAGCAAGCGCTGCTGGTTTTCAGCAAGCCGCCCATTCCCGGGCTGGTGAAGACGCGCCTAACCGAGGCCAACGGGGGATTCCTCACCCCCGAGCAGGCGGCTGACTTCTTCAAGCTTTGCCTGTACGACGTGTGCGACGCTTCGATGATCGCGCTGTCAGAGCTTCAGGCGCAGAAGGACGCCGCGCGCGAAGCCGACCCCGACGCCGACGAGTTCCGCTACGACTTCTTCATCTCCACCACGCCTGCGAGCAACCTCGAGCTCATGAAGGAGACCTTCGAGAAGATCGACTGGCCGATGGAGATACACTACATCACCGACTCGGGCGCCACCTTCGACGACCACTTCGACGACGCGTTCAAGCAGATCTTCGACCAGGGATACGAAAGCATCGTGTCGGTGGGGGGCGACATCCCCACAATGCCCAAGTCGCACGTCACGCAGGCGTTCCAGTGGCTGGAATACTTCCAGGACGGCCTAAAGACGCCGGGCATCGTGCTGGCCCCGTGCCAGGAATGCGGAACGTCGCTCGTCGGGTTCTCCCACGACACCCCGGTCAACCACCAGGGCGTGTACTACAACCTGGACGGCACGCCTGCGCTCGACGCCTACATGGCGAAGATCAAGGAGCACGACCTTCCGGTGGCGTACTTCTCGCCGATCGCCGACATCGACGACAAGACCGACCTTGCGCATGCGGTTTCATGCCTGCGTGCCATCGAGCTCGCTGGGCGCTACCAGCCCGACGTGTTCGTTCCCAGGCGAGTGCTCAGCTGGATCGGGCTTATGGGCATCACTGTTTCAACACCGCCGAATGATGAGCATGACCCGAGGCAATACATAGATGAGTAAGAAACTGCTGCATAAAACAGGGGGGCTGTGCCCCACGTGCCTGAAGGAGCTGCCGGCCGAGGTGTACGCCGACGGCGAAGGGGTGGTGTGGATGACGCGCACGTGCCCCGAGCACGGGCAGTTGGACAACCGCGTTTGGCCCGATGCCGACCACTACATGTGGCTTCGCAGCGAGGCCTTCCCGAAGACGCGCCCGCAGAACACGGAACCAGTGCGCGACGCGTGCCCGTTCGGGTGCGGAACGTGCGCGCGGCACGAAAGGCGCGGGACGCTGCTAGAGATAGAGGTCACGCGCAACTGCAACCTGCACTGCCCGGTGTGCTTCGCGTCGGCCGAGAACGGCGAGGACGACCCCTCGCTTGACGAGATCCGCGCCATGTACCAGGTCATAGCCGACGCCGTGGGAACCGACGGCGCCGTCCAGCTGACCGGCGGCGAGCCAACCACGCGCAGCGACCTGGTCGACATAATCTACATGGGTCGCATGATGGGCTTCTGGGGCATCGAGGTGAACACTAACGGGCTGGTCATCTCGTCTGTTCCAGGCTATCTGGAAGACTTGGTCGCCCACGGGCTCACGGGCGTCTATCTTTCGTTCGACGGGCTCACGGGCGACGTGTACGAGGCCACGTGCGGGCGGGACATCCTGGACGTGAAGCTGCGCGCCATAGAACGCTGCCGCGAGGTGGGCATCCAGGTGGTGCTCTCGGTGGCGGTGGTCGCGGGCTTGAACGACGGGCAGCTGGGCGACCTGCTGCGCTT
>CABVEH010000220.1 GCA_902497215.1 uncultured Eggerthellaceae bacterium
CGCCGACTCGCCGTACAGCACCTACTCGAACCCAGGGCTGCCGCCCACGCCCATATGCAACCCGTCCCTCGAGGCCATCAAGGCGGTATGCAGCCCCGAGGAAACCGACTACATGTACTTCTATTCCTACCCTGACGGCACGTTCAAGTTCAGCGAGACCTACGAGGACCATCAGACCGCCTGGCAGTAAAGGCGCGCACACGCGATGTCTCTTTTCCAGCCCGACAGGTTCTTCGCGAGGATCACGAGCATCGACGTGAGGCACGACCTGCTTTCCGCCGGGCTGTCATGCGTTCTTCTTGACATCGACAACACCGTGCGCTCACGCGAGAGCGGCGAAGTCCCCCGCGACGTGCGCGAATGGCTTGCGAAGGCGCGCAACGCCGGCGTCTCGTTCTGCCTGCTTTCGAACAACTGGCATTCCGACGTGCATGTGTTCGCACAGGAATTGGACCTGCCTATATTGGCGAAGGCCTGCAAGCCCCTGCCGTTCGGATACGTTGCTGCCATGCGGAAGATCGGGGCAGCGAAGGATGACACCGTCGTGGTGGGCGACCAGCTGCTCACCGACGTGCTGGGCGCACATCTCGTAGGGCTGAAGGCCTTCCTGGTGGTGCCGCTCGCCGAGGTCGACCTGAAGCACACGCTGATGCTGCGCGGCCTCGAACGCGGGCTGATGGGTTCCCGCGAGCCCGAGCCTGCGCCTGTACCAGCTTGCCAGGCGTTCGTCAAGGAGGATTGATATGCAGAAGCTTTACATACTGGGACATCCGGTGGCCCATTCGAAGTCGCCCGTCATGTACAACGCCGTCTACCAGCAGCTCGGGCTGCCATGGGAGTACGGCTTCGCCGACATCCCCACGGTTGACGAGGCCACAGACTTCCTGAATGCGAAGGACTACCTGTCGCTCAACATAACCACGCCCTACAAGCCGCAGGCCTACGAGGCGGCCGAGATCAAGGCTTCGACTGCCCAGCTGGCCGGAGGCGTCAACCTGCTGGTCAACAAGGACGGCCACTTGATGGGATTCAACGTCGACGGGCAGGGCGCGGTGCGCTTCCTCGAGCGCGAGGGCGTCGGCTTCATGGACAGGAAGGTCGTCGTGTGCGGCACGGGCCCGACCGCGCTCTCCATCCTGCACGCATGCGTGCTGGCCGGCGCGGGCGAGGTGCTGCTTCTGGGCCGCGACAAGGAACGTGCGCGCAGGGTGATGGAAAGGTACGTGGAGGAGTTCCGCCATCTGGCTAGCACCGCCATCCCCATGCCTTCCGCCGAAGACAACCACCTGGACTTCGTCGACGCGTACGCACACGCCGAATACAGGTTCGGAAGCTACGAGACCTCGAAGAAGGCCATCGCCGCGGCCGACGTGATTGTGGACGCCACGGTGCTGGGCATGCGGGAAGGCGACCCGGCTCCCTTCGACGTTTCGCTGTTCCGCGAGGGACAGGTCGCGCTGGACACTGTGTACGGCCATGGCGAGACCGAGTTCGTCCGAGCCGCCAAGGCGGCCGGGTGCGCCGCATACGACGGGGCGGGAATGCTGGTATCGCAGGCGGCGCTTTCGGTCGTGACCCTTTGCGAGGTGCAGGACGTGCCGCTGGAGCTGGGCTTCGATAGGCTGTTCGATATAATGTCCAAGGCGGCGGGCTTCGGTCTTTGAGGTAGCCGCCTTCCGGTCCCGCGGCGACGGCCGTCGGGACGTCAAAGCTTCGAACACAAAGGTCGGGAATGGAATACGTAACAGCAGGCGAGTCTCACGGGCCGAAGCTCACGGCCATCGTGAGCGGGGTGCCGTCGGGCATCCCCATCGACATAAACCGCATCGACAGCGACCTGGCGCGGCGGCAGGCCGGCTACGGGCGCGGCGACCGCCAGAAGATAGAGCGCGACAGAGCCAAGGTGACCGGAGGCGTGCGCTTCGGCAGGACCACCGGCGCGCCCGTGTCCATCGACGTCGAGAACCGCGACTGGGCTAACTGGGAAGTGCGCATGTCGGCCTTCGGAAGCGTGCCCGACGGGTACCAACGCGAAGTGACGCCTAGGCCTGGCCATGCCGACCTGGTGGGTGTGCTTCGTAACAACACCGACGACTGCCGCAACATCCTCGAACGTTCCAGCGCACGCGAGACTGCGGCGCGGGTTGCCGCCTGCGGGATCGCCAAGGAGTTCCTGGCCGAGCTGGACGTGGAGGTCATGAGCTACGTCGTGTCCATCGGCGGCGCGTCCATGTCGTGCGGATACGAGCAGGCGGCAGCCTTCGAGCCCGTGCAGGTGGAGTTCTCGGAGACGCGCTGCCCTGACGAGCAGGCGACCGAGGCCATGAAGCGCGAGATAGACGCCGCCAAGGCCGCAGGCGAGAGCCTGGGGGGCACGTTCCGCGTGGTGGCTAAGGGGCTCGTTCCGGGCCTTGGAAACTTCGCCAGCGGGCGCGAGCGCCTAACGTCCCAGCTTGCGGCGGCCGTGTTCTCGATTCCCGCCATCAAGGGGGTCGAGTTCGGCATCGGGTTCGATGCCGCGCGGCGCCCCGGCTCGGCGGTTCATGACTCCATAGTGCTGAACGGTTCGTCCTTCGACCGCACGTCCAACAACGCAGGCGGCCTGGAGGGCGGGATGACCACGGGGCTTCCGCTGGTGGTCACGGGCGCCATGAAGCCCATACCTACGCTGATGAACCCGCTTTCCACGGTGAACATGGACACGTTGGAACCCGAGGAGGCCTCGCGCGAGCGCAGCGACGTGTGCGCCGTTCCCGCGGCTGCGGTGGACGAGA
>CABVEH010000221.1 GCA_902497215.1 uncultured Eggerthellaceae bacterium
CCGCGACCAGTTCGAGATGTGGCGCCACCGCCAGGACTTCGATTTGTACCTCACCGTCGATAACCCCGACGACACCTGGGACGGCGAGGTGGGGTTGGTCACCGCGCCTTTCGCGCACCTGGAGGTCGATGCGGGCAACACCTACGGCGCCGTGTGCGGGCCTCCCGTCATGTACAGGTTCGTGGTCGAGGAGATGCGCAAGAAGGGCATCAGCTACGACCATATATACATGAGCTTCGAGCGGCACATGAAGTGCGGCATGGGGAAGTGCGGGCACTGTCAGATCGGGCACCAGTACTGCTGCATTGACGGACCGGTGTTCAACTATTGGGAAGCCAAAAATATTCAGGGTTCCATGTAGAAGAGGTGGGAAGTGACGGATACGGCGAACATACCCCGTGTGGTCCTGGTCGGGCTTGCCAGCTGCTTCGGGTGCCAGATCAACATCACCAACGTCGAGAAGCACCTCATGGACGTGCTCGGCCAGATAGACATGCGCTACTGGCAGCTGACGTCCAGCGACCCCATGCCTGACGACATAGACGTCGCCGTGATCGAAGGCGCCGTCACCACCGAGGAGGCCAAGCGCACGGTCGAAGACCTCCGCAGCCGTGCAGACGTCGTCATGACGATCGGGGCGTGCGCCAACACCGCAGGCATCCCCGGCATCGCGTCGCGCGCCTACGACGGGCGGCAACACGAGGTGTACGGCGAGCACGTTCCCGCGCTCGTCGAGGACATCGCGTTCGTCCCGCAGGCCGTCCACGACGTGGTTAAGGTCGACTACGAGGTCCCGTGCTGCCCGATAGACCCCATGGATTTCGTCAAGACGCTGCAAAGCGCGCTTTACGGTTCGAACGTCTACCGCCATTCGTCCACGCTGTGCGGCGAATGCAAGCGCAACGAGCGCGGGTGCTTCTTCGGGCGCGAGACGCTGTGCCTGGGGCTGGTCACGCGGTCGGGCTGCGGGGCGCGCTGCCCGAACCTCGGGCGCCCCTGCAACGGATGCGCAGGCCTTTCCCCCGACGCCAACGTGGAGTCGGCAAGGCGCGCGGCCGAGAAGTCGAACGTGGACGTGCGCGCCTTCGACAGCGCGCTCGAGATATTCAACATGACCGGAATGGGTGAGCAGCTTGTCTAGGACTGAGATAAAGGTCGACCACGTCGCCCGCATCGAGGGCCACGGCGACATACATCTTGTTATCGAGGGCGGCGAGGTCAAGATGTGCGAGATGCGCGTCACCGAGGCCGCGCGCCTGTTCGAGTCGATGGTGAAGGGGCGTCCCTACTACGAGGTCCCCTACATCGCGTCGCGCGTCTGCGGCATCTGCTCGTCCAGCCACACAGTCACCGACATCCTCGCCATGGAGAGAATATTCGGCGTCGTCGTCACCGACAGGACCCGCGCCCTGCGCGAGCTTCTGGTGTACGGGTCGTTTTTGCAGAACCACGCCACGCACCTGTTCGTGTTCGCGGCCCCCGACTTCCTTGGGCACAAGAGCGTGTTTCCTTTGGCCGAGACCAACCCGGCCCTGTTCGAGAACGCGCTGCGCCTGAAGGCGATGGGCAACGAGCTGTGCACGAAGGTGGGCGGCAGGTCCATCCATCCCATCACCGCGGTGGTGGGCGGGTTCACCGACGAGATATCGAAGGAAGAATACCTAGAGCTCGCCGACAAGATGGAGTCGATGGTCGAGTTCTCGAAGGAGTGCGTCGACCTGTTCGACGACTTCGGTGCGGTTCCAATGAACACGGAAGGCGACATGCTGGCAATGGTCGAGCCTGGCCGCTATCCGGTCATCGGCTCCGACGTCGCCCGGTTCGTCCGCGCAGGCTACGACTTCGACGCGCAGGACATGTCCGACGAGATAGAGGAATACGCCATCGACCATTCGGCGGCGTTTCTGTCCCGCGCCAAGCGCACCGGGAAGCCCTTCATGGCGTGCGCCCTCTCGCGCATCAACGCCTCGTGGGGCGAGCTGACCGAGCAGGCGCGCTTCGCTGCTGCGAAGGCCGGCCTGCGCCCCGACGAGTTCAACCCCTTCGCCAACAACATAGCCCAGGCCGTCGAGCTCGTGGACGTGCTGGTGCGCTGCTCCGAGCTGTGTAGGCGCCTGGCTGCCGACGATTTCGAAGGCTCTTCCGAGCCCGTGGCCTTCGAGCCTTGCGCAGGCGTGGGCGTGGGATTCACCGAAGCCCCCCGAGGGTCGCTGTTCCACAAGATCGAGCTGGACGGCGAAGGCCGCGTGGTGCGCGCCAGCATCATCACGCCCACTGCGATGAACATCGCCAACATCGAGGCCGACATGCGCATCCTGGCCGAACTGCTCATCCAGCAGGATAAAGGCCAGGAAGAGATCCAGCTTGAGGTTGAGAAGCTGGTCCGCGCCTACGACCCGTGCCTGAGCTGCAGCGTCCACTAGCATGGCGCGCGCTGACGGGGTGCCCATCGAAAGGCGTTTCGCCGGAACGGCGCGCCTTGTAACCCTGCACCTTTGGAGGGTGGCGAAGTCCACCGACGTCGAGGACGGGTTTCGCGCTGCATCCGAGCTTGGCATGCTTTCCCCCGAAAACGAGGCGTTCGTGCGCGACTGCCTTGGCGCCGCCGAGCGCATGGAGGCGGGGGAGGACCCCGGCATCTCAATCACGCCGCAGCTCGTCGACGAGCTTCAGGCCTGCGCCTTGCGCCTTAACGCCGCCGATCCCGCCTAGTCATACTTCGTCCTTGACGGACGTCAATGAATGCAGAATTGGAAAATGAGCGA
>CABVEH010000222.1 GCA_902497215.1 uncultured Eggerthellaceae bacterium
TCGACACCTACTGGTCGGACCACTGCCGCCACACCACCTTCGGCACCGTGCTCGACGACGTGCGCATCGCCGACGCCAACGTGCAGCGCGCGTTCGACAAGTACCTGGAAATGCGCAGCGAGCTAGGGCGCGACGAGAAGCCCGTGTGCCTGATGGACATGGGCACCATAGGCGCGAAATGGCTGAAGAGTCGAGGCATCCTCACGGGGTTGGACGAGTCGGAGGAGATAAACGCCTGCACCGTGAAGGTCAAGGTGGACGTGCGCGGGGAAGAGCAGGACTGGCTCTACCTGTTCAAGAACGAGACGCACAACCATCCGACGGAAATCGAGCCGTTCGGCGGCGCGGCCACCTGCGTGGGCGGTGCAATCCGCGACCCCTTGTCGGGACGCGCGTACGTCTACCAGGCAATGCGCATAACCGGCGCGGCCGACCCCACGGTGCCCGTGGCCGACACCATTCCCGGCAAGCTTCCGCAGCGCAAGCTGGTCACGACGGCGGCGCAGGGCTATTCGTCCTACGGCAACCAGATCGGCCTGGCCACCGGCCAGGTGCACGAGATCTACCACCCGGGTTATGCCGCAAAGCGCATGGAGATCGGCGCCGTGGTGGGCGCGACCCCTGCAAGCGACGTGCGGCGCGAGACGCCTGCGCCAGGCGACGTGGTCGTGCTTCTGGGCGGCCGCACCGGCCGTGACGGCATAGGCGGCGCAACTGGTTCCTCAAAGGCGCACAGCGCAAGTTCCATCGAGACGTGCGGCGCCGAGGTGCAGAAGGGCAATGCGCCTGTCGAGCGCAAGATACAGCGCCTTTTCCGCAACTCCGAGGCCTGCCGGATGGTCAAACGATGCAACGACTTCGGAGCTGGCGGCGTGTCGGTGGCCATAGGCGAGCTGGCCGACGGGCTGGACGTCTACCTGGACAAGGTGCCCAAGAAGTACGAAGGCCTGGACGGCACCGAGCTCGCCATATCGGAATCGCAGGAACGCATGGCGGTGGCCCTTTCCGCCGACGACGTGGACGACTTCATAGCGCTGGCGCGCGCCGAGAACCTTGAAGCCACGCCCGTTGCGGTGGTTTCGGCCGACCCGCGCGTGCGCATGCATTGGCGCGGCGACACGATAGTCGACGTCAGCCGCGAGTTCCTTGCCAGCAACGGGGCGTCCAAGCAGGCCTCCGTCGAGGTTCCCAAGCCGCAGGACGAAAGCTTCGCCGAATGCGCGCTCGACCGCGCCTTCGAGGCCTGCGACGACCTGGTCAACCCCATGGTCGAGGCGGTGTGCCGCAACGGCTCCATGGAAGAGACCCTGTGCGCGATGATGTCCGACATAAACCGGGCCTCCAACAAGGGGCTCGTGGAACGCTTCGACTCGACCATTGGCGCAGCCACGGTGCTGATGCCTTTCGGCGGCGCGACGCAGCTGACGCCGGCGCTGGCCATGGTTTCGAAGCTGCCGGTGCTGGGCGGGCAGACCACCACGGTCTCGGGCCTTTCGTGGGGTTTCAACCCCTACCTGAGCGATTACGACCCGTTCGCCGGTTCCTACATGGCGGTGCTGGACTCGGTTGCCAAGCTGGTGGCGACCGGATTCAAGCGCGAAGACATGTACCTCACCTTCCAGGAATACTTCGAGAAGCTGCGCGACGACCCGAAACGTTGGGGCAAACCCGTCGCGGCGGTGCTTGGCGCGCTTATGGCGCAGGTCGACCTCGGCGTGGGCGCCATCGGCGGCAAGGACTCCATGTCCGGAAGCTTCGAGGACCTGGACGTGCCGCCCACGCTGGTGTCGTTCGCCACCGCAGTGAGCGACATAGGCCGCGTGACCTCGCCCGAGCTGAAGAAGGCCGGACACGAGCTTCTGTGGATGTGCTTCGACGAGCCCACGCCGGCCAGCGTGTGCGCCACGTTCGACGCCGTGGAGTTCCTGATCGGGAAGGGATGCGTCGCGGCCTGCTCGACGGGCGGATACAGCGGCCTTGGCGAGACGCTGTTCAAGATGGCCGTGGGCAACCGCCTAGGGGTTGACCTTGACGGGGACGTCGGGTTCAGCGACCTGTTCGAGGAGGCCTACGGCACCTTCGTCATCGAGCTTGCAGACGGGTTCGACGTCGCTTCGGCCATCGAGCTTCTGGACGGCGCCGGCATGCTTGAAGGCGTCGACGCGCTGCGTCTGGGCACCGTGGTCCCCAGCTACCTGCTGATAGACTTCGAGCAGACGGCCGACCTTGCCGTGGTGCAGGAGGCATGGGAGTCGGGCATCGAAGGGGTCTTCCCTTACCGCACGCCCGCCGACGAGAAGGCGGCGCTCGAAGAGGTGCCGGCCGTGACCTACACTGCAGGGCCGGTGGTCCGCTACGAGGGACAGCCTGTCGTGCGTCCGCAGGTGGTCATACCCGTGTTCCCCGGCACCAACTGCGAGTACGACACGCTGGCCGCCTTCAAGCGTGCCGGAGCCGACGTCACGGTGCAGGTGATCAACAACCTTTCGCCCTATGCGGTCGCCGACAGCACGCGCGACCTGGTTCGCAACATTCGCGAGGCGCAGATAGTCATGCTTCCTGGAGGATTCTCGGGGGGCGACGAGCCCGATGGTTCGGCGAAGTTCATCGCGTCGTTCTTCCGCTCGCCCGAGGTGACCGAGGCCGTGCGCGAGCTGCTTCAGAAGCGCGACGGCCTGATGCTCGGCATCTGCAACGGCTTCCAGGCGCTGGTGAAGCTGGGGCTCG
>CABVEH010000223.1 GCA_902497215.1 uncultured Eggerthellaceae bacterium
GAAGCCTGCCGCGTCGAGCCCGAAGCAGCCCTCGGGGCTTATTCCCGGGATGAAGATGAAGTAGGTGGGGATGGACACCAGCTTGAACTGCGCGAGCGGTGCGGCGAAGCTTATCAGGAACGTGACTATCCATATCACCCAGGCGTAGGCCGGGGTCTTCTGCGGCGGGTCCTGGTGGTGGATGGGTGAGTCTGCGACTGCGCGCGCCTTGTCTTCTGCGATGGCTTGGGCGGTCATGGCGAACCTTTCTCTCAATTCGTTTGGATACAGGTCGGGCGTCTGGCAACGTTGCCGGGCGAGGGTTTGCGCGCCTCACTCGAGTTCGAGCAGCCTCTTCACCTCTTCGAGCTCGCCGATGATGAACTCGTCCAGGGAATGGGCGGCTTCGTCGCCGTGTTCGGAGTTCATGTTCTTGACAAGCTTGATGACGTTGTCGATGCGGACCACTGCCGACATCTCGTTGTAGCTCGTGCTCATTCGTTCCTCCTATGCGAGCCTTCTTCGTGTCAACCGGCTGCATTCGACGCTACCGAAATGAGGCTGCCGTGCGTCAGGCGGCGGTTCCGAAAAACGGGAACTTGGCGAGCGGCGAGTATTAGATGCCAGTTCGGAGGCTCATACCAACGTGTTGAAACAGCGCGGCTCATACCTCCGGATAGCGGGTATGAAACGCCTTGGGGATATAAAGGCAACCAGTTTCCAATCGCGCGCCTGACGTCGGAAGGGCGGCGCGCGGCTGGGGCGGCCGAGGAAGATACTCGGACGCCGGCCTTGCAGGACCGCCCTTGAGGGCATATGGAGAAACGGTTCGAAGCAAGGCCTTTGCCGCATGGCGATAACGCCGTGCGACGAGAAGGAGGGAGTGGAGATGGCAGAAGACGTTCTGACCAAAGACCGAAACGACATCGGTACCACCAAAGAGGAGAACCAGTTCAACTTCGGCGCTGGCGAGCGCCCGGAGATGCAGGACTGGAAGCATCCTGGCGAGTGGCAGTACATGGAGGACGGGATGCTTGTCACCCGCACGTCCGTGTGGTCTGCGCCGGGTTGCCACGAGGGATGCGGGGTGCTTGTGTACTCCGACCCCGAGACCGGCCGGTTCATCAAGTGCGAAGGCGACCCGGACGACCCCTACAACCGCGGCGCCCTGTGCCCGCGCTGCCTGGCGTTCAAGCAGGTGGAGTTCCATCCGGACCGCATCCTCTACCCGATGAAGCGCGTCGGGGAACGCGGCGAGAACAAGTGGGAGCGCATCAGCTGGGACGAGGCCCTGGAGACGTGCTACAAGGAGTTCCGCCGCATCGCTATGACCTACGGCGGCGACAGCATCCACTGCCTGCGCGGCACCGCTCGCGACAACCAGTGGCAGGTCGGC
This sequence comes from uncultured Eggerthellaceae bacterium, assembly GCA_902497215.1. The sequence continues at coordinate 1,376 of CABVEH010000223.1, forward strand.
CGCATGGCGAACACCATGGGCAGCCCGAACGAGTACGGCTTCCTTTCGGGAACCGCGTGCTACCTGCCGCGCCTGTCGCTGATGATTATGACCTACGGCGGCATGCTCATCGCCGACTTCTCGCAGTTCAGCGCGCTTCGCTACGACGACCCCGAGTGGGTGTGCCCCGAGTGCACGATCGTCTGGGGCTGCAACCCCACGATCTCGAACCCCGACTTCTTCATGGGCCACTGGGTGACCGACGCCATGAAGCTGGGATGCAAGCTGATCTCGGTGGAGCCCCGCGTCACGTGGCTGGCTGCGCATGCCGACATCCACCTGCAGCTTCGCCCTGGCACCGACACGGCGCTCGCGTTGGGCATGATCAAGGTCATCATCGACGAGGACCTGTACGACCACGACTTCGTCGAGAAGTGGACCTACGGCTTCGACGAGCTGGCGGCCCGCGCCCGCGAGCTGTCGCTTGACCAGGTGTCCGAGATGACCTGGGTCCCGAAGGAGAAGATAATCGCCGCGGCCCGCATGTTCGCCAACGCGCACCCCGCCAACGTGGTGTGGGGCCTGGCCGTCGACATGCAGTCGCAGGGCACCCCGTGCGCGCAGGCCATCGCGGCGCTCTGGACCATCACCGGCAACCTCGACATCCCCGGAGGCATGTGCTACACCGCGGCGCCCATGGGCGTCGACCAGCCTTCTGCAGGCGCCTGGGGCATCTACGACCTCATCGACGAGGAGACGCAGAAGAAGCGCGTCGGCTGGAAAGAGTACCCGATGTACCGCTACGGCCTCACCCAGGCCATGCCCGACATGTGCCTCGAGATCTGCGAGGCCGGCGACGTGAAGGGCGTCTGGATCCAGACCTCCAATGGCATCGCCTGCATGAGCTGCGAGACCGACCGCTGGTACAAGGCCATGAAGAAGCCCGAGTTCATCGCGGCGTGCGACATCTTCATGACGCCGATGATCCAGTCGAACGCCGACATCGTGCTGCCCGTGCAGACCTGGGCCGAGAAGCATTCCGTGCGCGCGCACTACTACTTCCTGTCGGCCATCACCGGCGGCTGCGCGGCCGAGGGCGAGGCGCTGTCCGACTGCGAGATCAACCGCCGCCTGGCGCAGTACTTCGACAACGACGACGAGTTCAACAAGGCCATCAACCGCCCCGAGGGCAAGCAGCACACGTGGCCCTGGGAAACCGAGGACGAGGTTTACGACGAGATCGTCAAGCCTTCCGGCTTCACCTTCCACGAGCTCATGGAGCAGGGCCCGGTCTACCAGAAGTACGTGTACAAGAAGTACGAGAAGGGCCTCATGCGCCCCGACGGCCAGCCTGGCTTCAACACCCCCA
>CABVEH010000224.1 GCA_902497215.1 uncultured Eggerthellaceae bacterium
TCGGCCTATCACTCCGGCATCGACCTCGCAGCGCCCATGGGAACCCCGGTCGGTGCGGCCAAGGCTGGAACTGTGGCGTACGTCGGGTGGTACGGAACCGGCGGCAACGCCGTGATCGTGAACCATGGCGACGGGGTTCGCACCGTATACATGCACCTCAGCGGCTTCAACACCTACGTTGGCGAGTCGGTTCAGCCGGGTCAATGCATCGCCTACGTGGGTTCCACCGGCCGCTCTACCGGTCCTCATCTGCACTTCAACGTGGAAATCAACAAGACGCCCATAAACCCCAGGGCAGTCCTTTCGTTCTAGGCGTCACCTCCATGCCTGAAGCTCAGCCATCTTTCCGCCGAAGCAGAGAGGACGACGTCGACGCAGTCTATGCCGTCATCGAGCAGGCGCGCGCCCGCATCGCTTCGCTGGGAATCGACCAGTGGCAGAGCGGCAGCCCCAGCCGGGAGGCCGTCGCAGGCGACGTAGCGAGGGGGGAAGGCTACGTTATGGAGCGCGACGGCGAAATCGTCGCGACGGCCATGCTTACCTCGTCCGGCGAGCGCACCTACGACCGCATAGAAGGCGACGGCTGGATAAGCTCCAGCACGTCCGACGACCCCGCCTACCTCACCGTGCACCGCTTCGCCGTCTCCGACAAGGCGTGCGGCAAGGGCTGCGCGAAGGCCATGCTGCGCCACGCTGAGGAACTGGCGCGGGACGCGGGGATGGACAGCGTCCGGGTGGACACGCACGAGGGCAACGCCCCCATGCGCGGACTGCTTTCAAGATGCGGCTATGCCGAATGCGGGACGATCCTTCTCGACGTGGACTACGACGAGCCGACGCTCGAACGCATCGGGTACGAGAAGCTGGTATGACGGCGCAGTTCCTTCCCACCACCCGCGAAGAGATGCTGGTACGGGGCTGGGACTCCGTCGACTTCGCATACGTCTCGGGAGACGCCTACGTCGACCACCCGTCCTTCGGGGCGGCGATAATAACCCGCTTGCTCGAGGCCAAGGGCTTCAAAGTCGGCTTCATCGCGCAGCCTGACTGGCGCGACGAGGAGTCCGTGGCGGTGTTCGGCAAGCCCAGGCTGGGGTTTTTGGTGTCTGGCGGGAACATGGACTCGATGGTGAACCATTGCACCGTCGCCAAGAGGCGCAGGAAAACCGACGCGTATTCCCCTGGCGGCAAGACGGGCCTCAGGCCCGACCATGCGGCCGTGGTGTACGGGAACCTGATACGCCGGAGATTCAAGGACTCCCCGATAATCCTGGGCGGAATCGAAGCCAGCCTGCGCAGGTTGGCGCATTACGACTACTGGTCGGACGGCATGAAGAGGTCCATCCTGCTTGACTCCTGCGCCGACCTGGTCTCGTACGGCATGGGGGAGAGGTCCATAGTCGAGATAGCCGAGGCGCTGGATTCCGGCCTTTCCATAGGCGACCTGACGTTCATCGACGGCACCGTCTACAAGGCGTCGAGCCTGGACCACGTTTACGATGCCGTGATGCTTCCTTCGTGGGACGACCTCAAGGCCGACCCGCTCGAATACGCCAGGTCGTTCCGCACGCAGTACGACAATTCCGACCCCATATGCGGCAAAAGGCTCGTCGAGCCGTATTCCGACCATGAGTTCGTGGTCCAGAACCCGCCGTCCGACCCTCTCACTGAGGAAGAACTCGACTCGGTGTACGCCTTGCCGTACGCGTATGGGTGGCATCCTTCCTACAATGCCCTTGGCGGGGTGCCGGCGCTTTCCGAGGTCAGGTTCAGCCTTACCAGCTCGAGGGGATGCTTCGGCGAGTGCGCCTTCTGCGCGCTAACGTTCCACCAGGGCCGAATAGTGCAGTCACGCAGCCACCAGTCGATCTTGGAAGAGGCCCGGCGAATGACGGAGGCGCCCGACTTCAAGGGTTACATCCACGACGTCGGAGGCCCTACGGCCAACTTCCGTGCGCCTGCCTGCGAGAAGCAGCCCAGAAAAGGCGCATGCCCGCACAAGCGGTGCCTGTCTCCAAGGAAGTGCAGCCAGCTTCGGGCCGACCATTCCGACTACGTCGGGCTTCTGAGGGAACTGCGCGAAGTCCCCGGCGTCAAGAAGGTGTTCGTGCGGTCCGGCGTCAGGTTCGACTACGTGCTGGCGGACAAGAAGCACGGCGGCGAATTCGTGGAAGAGCTTGCCCGGCATCACGTCAGCGGACAGCTGAGGCTCGCGCCCGAGCACGTTTCGAAGCGCGTGCTCGACGTCATGGGAAAGCCCGGCATCGAGCTCTACGAGCGCTTCGTTGAGAAGTTCGACCGCGCCTCCCGCGACGCCGGTCTGAAGCAGTACGTGCTTCCGTACCTGATGTCGTCGCATCCAGGAAGCACCCTTCAGGACGCCGTCGAGCTGGCCGAGTGGTGCCGCGACCTGGGGTACAACCCCGAGCAGGTGCAGGACTTCTACCCGACGCCTTCCACGTTGGCCACGGTGATGTACTGCACGGGCGTCGACCCGCGCACCATGGAACCCGTCTACGTCGCCAAGTCGCCTCACGAGAAGGCGATGCAAAGGGCGCTCATCCAGTACCGCAACCCGCGCAACCGCGACCTGGTTCGGGAGGCCCTTGCAAAGGCGGGGAGAAAGGACCTGATCGGCTACGGGCCGAAGTGCCTGGTGCGTCCGAAGAAGCGCAAGCGCGTGTGACGGGGGACGT
>CABVEH010000225.1 GCA_902497215.1 uncultured Eggerthellaceae bacterium
GGCAACGGTTCCACGACCGTAAAGCATCGGGCCGGGTACAGGTAGTCCTCGCCGGTCTCGTCCACGATGCGGTACCATCCGCACTCGACGGACTCGACGGGATACTCCTTACCGTCAAGGAGCGCCAGAGGGTTGCTCTGTCCTTCGTAGCGCACGACCATGGCGCTAATAGTAGTACCGCTTGACCTTCATGGCAATCCGGCCTACGACTTTCTCCTCGAACCAATGCAGCGCACATCGGCGGCCTATGCCGAGGTCGCCGATGTGCGTTTTGGAGCAGTGGCATTCTGACTGGTAGTCAAATGGATTGCGTGCCTGGTTTAAAGGTCTGCCATGTAGGTAAGGATGTCGATGTAGAGCTCGCCTGTTTCGGTGAGGGAGTTTCCACCAGGCGACTTGTGCCTCATGGCTTCGGCTTCGATGGAATCGTGATATCTGAAGCAGTCTTCGTCGGAAAGGTTTGAAAGGCCTCTCGGGATGCCTAGTTCGTCGAGAAGCTGCTTATGCTTTTCGGTCAGAATCATTTTTCACACTTCCGCTTTTTATCAATATGCTAGTAAGATATTTTATGAACAATTTCTATTTATCACATAACCAAGTAGAATTATTATTTGTAAACATTTGCTATTTGATATTGATTATAAATTAGCAATAATTTATAATATATCTATCGGTTGAGGGAAAGGACTCCGATGCCGAAGGAGCAAGAGGTAAAGGAAGTAATCAAGAGGCTGCGGAAGGAGGGATGGCAAGAGCGGTCAGGGAAAGGAAGCCACCAAGTGTTCAAGAAGGACGGAGTCACGATAAGCGTCCCAACGTCGAGTAAGGAAGTGGCGAACGGAACCTTCAAGAAGATCAAGAGGGATGCGGGCTGGGACTAACTCGCATCCGCTCCGCAGATAGAAAGGACGGCGGCAGATGGAAAGCTTTGCATATCAGGTGTTTCTCACTCCTGAAGAAGGCGGAGGGTTCTCGACGGAGATACCTGACCTTCCAGGATGCTATTCGCAAGGTGACGACATCAAGAACGCGGTGGAGATGGCTGCCGATGCCGGGAAGACGTATATAGCCGCGCTCATGAAGGACGGCGAGAGCATTCCTGGCGCCACCGTGCGAGAGGTTCCCGAGGGCGACCGAGAGGCTTGGGTGTTCTTCGAGACTGACGAATCTTACATTGTTGATGGCCCCGTGGTCTCTGCGGCACAAGCGGCGCGAGACCTGAACGTGAGCCCTGGACGTGTCACCCACATGCTTGATGCAGGACTGCTTGACGGCTACAGGAGCGGACGCCGCACATATGTCACGGAGAAGTCCATCAAGGCGCGTTTGAAGTCGCCTCGCTCAGCTGGACGTCCAAGGAAGACGACGGAAACCGCATCGGCTTATGCGGCAGACGTCTGCGGTTCGAGCGAACGTCGAACGGCCTAAACCCCGACCGCCTGTGCGTTCAGCAGGTCGACGTCGCTGCGGTCGTGGGTGGCCACCACCAGCGGCCGGCCGTGCAGGTTCTCCAGAATGAACGCGCACGCCTTGAGGTGGCTTTCCTCGTCCAGCCCCGCAAACGGCTCGTCGAGCACTATCGCCTGGCCGTCGGACAGCATGGCTCGCACGATCTCGGTCAGGCGCTTCATGCCGCCCGAAAGCTCGCCAGGCTTCCTGTCGCAGGCGTCCTGGGGGAGCAGTTCGCGCAAAGCCTCGCGGGCCTGCTGCTCGGTCACGCCGCTTCCGGCTGCCAGCAGCACGTTCTCGCAAGCCGTGAGTCCGTCAACGAGCGATGCCGTCTGAAGCATCGCACCGAATCTCTCTGGAGCACGGACGCTTCCTGAATCGGCCGTCGCAGCCCCAAGCATCACGGCGATGGCCGTGCTCTTGCCGCTTCCCGTGGGCGCCATGAGGCACACGCGCTCGCCAGGCTCCACGCGAAGGGCGAACGCCTCCAGCACACGGTTGTCGTCGTAGCCCTTGCGTACCTCCTCCATGACGATGGCGGCCGAACCGCTGCCTGCAGCCTCGGGCGAAACGCTTGAAGCCGCGCCCTTGTCTCCGCGAACTGCCAGCCTGGCCGTCCTTCCCGTCAGCTGCAGCACGGCAACCACCGCCTTCTCGCACGCCCAGCTGAGCACCATGACCACTATCGTCAGGGCCAGAAGGTTCCCGCTGTCCAGCGTCAGCTTCGACGCGTACACGGCCGAGCCCAGCGAGTCCATGGGAAGGCAAAGCAGCTCGGCGGTTATTCCGGCGCGCCACGACAGCGCCACCGCCGTCTTGCTGGCCGCCACGAAGAAGGGGAGGGCCGCGGGCCATATGCAGGCCGCGAAAACGCGCACCTTCGACACGCCTGCCAGCCGAAGCACAGTCTCGGCCTGGCGCGGGCGCGCCTCGAGCGCCTGCGCCATGTTCACGTAAAAGGGCGGGAAGGCCACGAACGCGACGATCGTCACCAGCGCGCCGGCCGACCCCCACGCAACCAGCACGATCACTATGACGCACGCCACGGGCGCGCTCTTCATCACCTGCAGAGGCGCGAACATCGCCTCCTTCACCAGCCGGAAGCGGTATGCCAGCGCCCCCAGCGCGATTCCTGCCAGCGAGGACAGCGTGCCTGCGGCCAGGATGCGCGCGGTGGTGTTGGCCGTGGCCTTCCAGAAGCTCGGCTCGCCCAGGCTTCGCACCAGCGCCGCGAATGCGTCGACG
>CABVEH010000226.1 GCA_902497215.1 uncultured Eggerthellaceae bacterium
TAGGGGCTGTCGTCGGCCTCGGCGCGCGCGAACCACTCGTTCATGCGCACGGGAACCGACTTCACGGCCGCCACGCCGTCGGGGCAGCTTATGGGCACGTCGTTGAACACCAGCGGCCAGCTCTGCAGCTGCAGCGCCTCAAACACGCCCGAACCCGGCCTGCCCAGGCGCCCGGTGAGCGCGCCCAGCAGGAGGAACTGGCGGTATGTCTCGTTGGAGTTGCGGTAGCGCAGCCCGTAGCCCGACAGGATGAAGGCGTTCTCGGCCTCGACCCAGTCGCGCGCCAGCCGCTCGGCGTCCTCGGCGCTGATGCCGCACTTCTCGGCGGCAAGCTCGAACGTGTACTCCGCCGCGCCGTCCTTCAGCTTCTGCAGCGCGGTGGAATAGCTGCGGCCGTCGTGCTGGTACGTGCCGAACAGCGGGATGTCGGCCCCTTCGGGATAGTCGCCCTTCTTGGCGGCCACGGGCACCGGCGCGCCCGACGCGTTGTCCCACACATAGAAGGAGCCACCGTCCTCGCTGCGTGCCAGCTGGCCGGTCTCGTCGTCCACGAGGTATGCGGAGATGGTGCGGGCCAGCAGGTAGTCGTCGGCCTGCAGGTCGTTCTGCAGGATGTAGTTGACCATGGCCATGGCCAAATAACCGTCGCTTGCAGGCTTCATGGCCACGAACTCGTCGGCGAACCCGGCGGTGCCGTCGAAGATGAGCCCCAGGTCGACTATGCGCGCCCCGGCCTCGCGGGCCCGCACCAGGTTCTGCGCGCAGCGCATCTGGTTCTCGATGGGGTTGCATCCCCACACGTATATGAGGTCGGTGCCTACCATGATGCGCGGGTCGATGACCGTGCGCGGGAACTCGCTTCCCGCGTTGTAGAACTCGGCGTAGAACGGCCCGTTGTCGAGCCCGATGGACCCGAGCGGCACCGTGACGCCGAAGGTGTTAGCGAAGCGGAACGGCATCAGGTTCTCGAAGCTGTACTGCGCGGGGACGCCCGCGCCAAGGTTCCACAGCACCACCGAGTCGGCGCCGTGCTCGTCGCGGATCCGGCACAGCTTCTCGCCGATCTCGTCGAGGGCCTGGTCCCAGCTGATTTCCTCCCACTTCCCGCTTCCGCGCTCGCCGACGCGCTTCAGCGGCTTCTGCAGGCGCTTCGGGTCGTAAGGCTGCCGGCCGGCCAGGCAACCCTTCTGGCAGATGTGCCCGTCGGGCTCTTCGGGCTCGGAATAGACGATACGCTCCATGCGCTCGATCTTGCCATCCTTCACGATGGTCTTCAGCGCGCAGTAGTCGTGGTCGCCCCATCCGGGACAGGCGGTATAGACGAACGACTCTTCGGACATGTGCAACTCCTCTCCATATGCTGTTGCATCCCAGGCGCCCGCGAGATTGGGCTCGAGGCCGAGGCACGGGGCCGAATCACAAGCCCGGGGCCTGGAAGCTGAAGCACGAAGACCGCAAGGCGCCAAAGGGCGTCAAATCAAGCATAGTCGCGGCATTCCTCGCGTAAAGCATTCTTCATTGACAATGTGAGAAGTTGATAATATTGTGATTGAAGCAAATCAGTCGATCGAAGGACGCGTCATGGATGCAGTGAAGACGCCGGCCGTCGCACAGGTGGCAGCGGTCGCACAGACGGCGGCACCGGAAGCCGCGAAGGCAGACGCCCAAAGGCGCAAGCTGGAGAACAGGTCGGACCCTGGCCACTTCTCGGCAATCGAGGGAGAGTCCGACTACCTCACGGTCATGAACCTGCTGTTCAAGTCGATCAGCCAGGTGCTGGCCGAACGGTGCTCGCTTACCACGCTTCAGTACCGAATGCTGCTTAGGCTTCTCAGCGCCGAAGGCCGCACCATGCGCACCACCGACCTGTCCGAGAACCTTCGCGTCGGGGCCAGCACGGTGTCGGCGGCTGTGCCCAAGTTGGTGGAAGACCGCTTCGTCACCCGCTCCGAAGACCCGAACGACATGCGCGTCGTGTCGCTCACGCTGACCGATGCAGGCGTGGCCGAGATCGACAAGGCCGACTACCACGTGGGCGAGTTTCTGCAGTGCTACTGGCGCAACCTGAGCCCCGAGCAGCTTCAGGCAGCGTTCGCAAGCTCGACGAACGCGGTCACGTTGCACAACGCCACGCGTATCGAGAACGGCACGTTCCGCCTGGACACCGCATTCTTCGACACCATCATGATCTCGCGCACGCTGACGTCCGCGCGCCTGGCCGAGTTCGGGCTGAACACGTCGATGTACCGCATCCTGGTGGCGCTTCGCATACTGGGCCTGGGCACCACCGCTTCGCAGGTTGCGAAGTACCTCTTCCTGAAGAGCAGCGACGTCACGGCCCCGCTGAAGACGCTGGAGTCGAGGGGCCTCATCTCGAAGGAGCGCAACGCCGAGAACCGGCGCACGAAGTCACTGGGCCTCACACAGAAGGGATGGGACCTGGTGGAAGACCTGGCGCCCATCGTCTACGACGCGCTTTTGGAAACCTGTCACAGCAACGAGGAAGCCGTGCAGATCCACCTGCAGGCAGCCCGCGAGGTCGTGGCGCGCGAACGTGGGGCGGCGCTGTTCTCGTAGGCATGGCGGGAGTTAGGGCGTTTGCCGCGTCCCTACCCTTGCACTAGGCCACGTGACAGTGGTCCACGTGACAGTGGTCGGGTCGTTTGTCACGTTTGCGACATGGCCCAT
>CABVEH010000227.1 GCA_902497215.1 uncultured Eggerthellaceae bacterium
CTCGCGTAGCGCAGGCGCCCGTTCCGCAGGCCAAAGTTTCGCCGCATCCGCGCTCGAAAACACGCATGCGCACCACGTCGCCGTCGACTTGGGCGAACTCTATGTTCGCCTTCTCGGGAAAGACAGGGTTTGACTCGTAGAAGGAGCCTATGCGGTCGATGTCCAGCGAATCGAGCGACTTGCGTCCGGAACCGTCGAACAGCTCGTCGGGAAGGGCGTCCCAGTCGTCGACGAAGCATACCGCATGCGGGTTTCCCATCGAAACGGCGGTGAACTCGAAGCTTCCCCAGGGCGAGTCTATCGGGAAGTCGAGAAGACACTGCCCAAGACCTTCCAACGTGGCGTTCGGCTGTGCGCATACGGGCACTTTGGCAGGATCGAGCACAGGACGGCCCATGTCGACCGTCGCCGACGTCATGGAGCCCGATGCATCGACCGCGAACCTTATGGGTTTGGGGCCAGCAAGCGTGTCGGCGACGAACGACCCACTTGAAGGGTCGACCATCCCGCGGTCGACGAGGTATTTTGCAAAGCATCTCACGCCGTTTCCGCACATCTGCGCCAACGTGCCGTCGGAGTTTATGTAATGCATGTATGCCGCGCACTCTTCCCGAGGGGACTCCTCCACGAGAATGACTCCGTCGGCTCCGACGCCGAAGTGCCTGTCGCATACCGCCTTGACCTGTTCCTCGGCAAGCTTCACCGACCCGTCGCGGTTGTCCACGAACACGAAGTCGTTGCCCAGTCCGTTCAGCTTTGCGAATTCCAGCCTCATTGCTGCCTCCATCTGCCGTCGGCTTCCACGATTTCGCATGCCTGCTCGAGCATGCTTTCCACGTTGCCGGAGTTTCCGTCCACCCATTTTATGCGCGAGTCGCCCCCGAACCACGTACGCTGCCTTTTAGCATAGCGCCTCGTGGCCGTCTTGATTTCATCGAATGCCTCGTCCATTGAGGTCCGACCGTCAAGTGCGGCTGCCACCTCCTTGTAGCCGATGGCATGCTTCGCCGTGACGCCTTCCCTGAACCCGCGCCTAAGAAGGCCCTGCACCTCGTCGACCAGCCCTTCTTCGCGCATCACGTCGACGCGTCGCTCTATCCTGTCGTTGAGCACGTCGCGGTCGACCTGTATGCCGACGAGGATCGCCGGAACATGCTGACGGACCGACTTCAGCGCATCGAGACGTCTGGCATAACTGTCTCCCGCCTCGTGCATCTCCAGCGCGCGGATCACGCGCTTGGAGTCGTTTGGATGCACCTTGGAGGCGCTTTCCGGGTCGACGTCGCGCAGCGCCTCCCACACGGCCGTCGGGCCCTTCTCGGCAAGCATCGCCTGATAGAGGTCGCGTACGGCATTGCCTACCTGCTCCCCTTCGGCGAAGTCGTAGTCGTCCAGCGCGGCCCTCACGTAGAAGCCGGTGCCGCCGCAGAGCACGGCCGCCTTCCCCCTGGCCGCCACGTCTTCGAACACGTCGCGCGCATACGACTGGTACAAGGCGGCAGAATACGGCTCTCCGGGATCCACTAGGTCGATGCCATGGTGCGGCACCGCGCGCTTCGCAAGGGGGACCTTGGCCGTGCCGATGTCCATGCCCCTGTAGACCTGCATCGAATCGGCGCTAACCACCTCGCCGCGATAGGCCTTCGCGAGCTCTATCGCAAGGTCGGACTTGCCGGACGCCGTAGGGCCTACGACGGCCAGGACAGGGCTGCGTCCGTCCTGCAACTCAGACCACCTCTCCTGCCAGGTACCACGTCTTGGCCTCGGCGATCTTGACGTCGACGACGGTTCCGGCAAGGTCGGCCGCAGAAACACCTTCAGGAAGCGGCGCGTGCACGTTCTGGCTCCTGGGGCTTCGCCCGGAAAGGCGGCTGACGTCGCCTTTGGACGCCCCTTCGACGAGCACGGGAACCACCTTGCCAAGGTCGGCCTGGTTGGCCTCGAACGCGCGCTTCTCGACGACTTCGAAAAGCCTGTCGAACCTCTTCTGGGACACGGAGCGCGGCACCGCGTCGGGATAGGACGCCGCCGGCGTTCCCGTCCGGGGCGAGTATATGAAGGTGAAAACCTGGTTGTAGCCCACCTCGTCCACCAAGGCCAGCGTGTCCTCGAAGTCGGCCTCGGTCTCGCCGGGGAATCCGACTATCACGTCGGTCGATAGCGCCACCTCGGGGCACGCCTCGCGCATCTTCGCCACCAGCTCGAGGTAGTGCTCGCGCGTGTACCTGCGGTTCATGCGCTCAAGCACTCGGTTCGACCCCGACTGCACGGGAAGATGCAGCGCGGGCATCAGCACAGGAAGGCTTCCGAACAGCGCGATGACTTCGTCCGAGAGGTCCTTAGGATGGCTGGTTGCGAACCGCACTCGCTCTATGCCCGTGACGCACACGGCCTTGAGCACCTCGGCGAATGCAGGGCTTCCATAAAGGTCGCGCCCGTAGGAGTTCACGTTCTGCCCAAGAAGCGTTATCTCCTTCACGCCGTCGGCGACGTAGGCCGCCGCCTCCGAAACTATGTCGTCCAGCGGCCTGGACTTCTCGCGGCCGCGCACGTAGGGAACTATGCAGTAGGTGCAGTAGTTGTCGCACCCTATGGTGATGGGAAGCCACGCCGACCAGGGGCTTTCGCGC
>CABVEH010000228.1 GCA_902497215.1 uncultured Eggerthellaceae bacterium
GCTGGCAAGCCACACCCCCAAAGGCGACATGATGGCCCCTCCGATGCCCGCCGCGACTCCCAGAACCGGGATGCAGGTCTTGTTGCGCACGTGCGTGACCACGCCCGAAAGCGACGTGGGGATTATCGTGAAGAGCGACGTTGCGGTGGCGGCGATGGCCGGCATGCCGTAAAGAAGCTTGAACACCGGGACCAGCACCGTACCGCCCCCGATGCCCAGAAGCCCGGAAAGGATTCCCACCGCCACGCCGACCGCGGCGGAACCGGCTATCAGAAAGAAAAGCTCCATACGGAACGGGCGCGCGAAGGAGCGGCTAATCGGCTAGGTCTAGGCGGATCTGGCTGGTCATGCCCGGGTCTATCGGACGCGCCTCTATCGGACGCGCCTCTATCTGGCGCGCCTGCTGGCTTACCGGCTCGATGAGGGCCGACTGCACGAGCGCCGTCGTCATGATCTTGTCCGAGTCGACGCGCTCCATTATCTGGGGCCAGATCTGCTGGAACTCGAAGTAGTTCGTGCAGTTCTTCTCGGCGTACGTGGTCGCCTCGGTGAGGGCCTCCTTGGCCGCGCGCCTGTATGCCTTCTTGTCGGGCCTGACCAGGCTGCGCAAAAACGCGGTGATCGCGATGCGGCGGCGAAGCCCCTTCTCGAGGAAGGGCCCGGGGTAGGGCTCGAGCGAGCCCGCCGTGACCTTCTGCAGGTCGATGAGCGAGTGGCTGTACTCGAGCTTCGCGTACTCGTAGAGCCAGCGGTAGATGTCCTGCCTGAACCGCGCGCCCTCGTGAGGCGACGGAGGCGGCAGGTGGCGCACCTGCCACTGGTTGTCGAACCAGATGTCGCTTCCGAACATGCGGAGGTCGAGCATGTAGTCGAGGTCTTCGCCGCGGGGGATCCAGGGGTCGAACGCAAGCCTGCGGAAGGCCTCCTTGTGCACGGCCAGGCATCCGCCGCATACATGGTTGCTGCGCGACAGGCGCGGCCCCTTCATGGCCTTGCGGATCCACTCGTTGAACGCATGGCCCTGCTGCCAGAAGCGGTTGTACCACTTGTCCTTCCACTTCGACAGGTACGAGCCCTCGTCGTTTATGTAGAAGCCAGTCTTGGCAAGGATCGGAATGCCGTTGCGCGTCAGCTTCCCAAGGCCGTACATCGCCTTCTTGAGGAACGCCGGGTCGTCGATGACCTCGTCGTCGTCGATGAACACCGCGGCGTCGAACCCGAGCGCGCAGGTGACCACGAGCCCAAGGTTGCGGATGGCTCCGTATCCCGAAAGCCCTATCTGCTGGCTTACGCGCTCGATGCCAAGCTGCTCCATGCGCTCGCGGACTATGGCAAGCTCGGCCGCGCCTATGACTATGACGTTGAGGGTGGGGTGTTCCGATACCGTGGCACGGACCTTTTCGACCGCCTCGTATTCGACGCTGCGGTCGGCCGCGACGAGGATGACGATCAGCCCGATGTCCTGAACCCCTTCGAGGGATTTCAGGCAGCGGCCCAGCTCGCCTCTCTCGTTGATGTCGGTGGTGTGGTCGTATCGGGACACGACGCCTTTGGATTCGCTCCTTCGGCGCGCGCCCGACACGAACGTTGGAATTATTAGAGCAGGATTCATGACCCTTTGCGGCTTTTGAGTCCTCTTGCGGCGCCTACTCGTCGACGACGATGGTTATCTTCGCGGCGGCCTGCCCGACTTCGTCGAGCGAATCGGGGTCGAATGCCGTGAAGGTGGCAGTGGCAGGATAGGTGCCCGCTGCAAGGTTGGTGTTCAGCTTGATGGTGTCTATGTGGCTGTCGGGCTTCATTCCGCCGGACTCGTAGACGACCTGGTTGTCGCTGTCGAGGGTTATGGTCACCTTCATGACGTACTTGTTGGAGGGTACGTTCTCGATGTATGCGGTGCCCTCGGACGTGCCGTTCTGGAACTCGATGACGCTGGCGATGGAGATGTTCAGCATACCTTCCTCGACCACGCGGTCGAGCTCAGCCTGCTTCTCCTCGTCGGTCTTGTAGGGGGCCTGCCCGTTCTGGGCGGCGTTGTCGTAGAAGCCGCCGGACTGGCCGAGGACGGCCCATGCGCCTACGCCGATGGCCGCAACGACCAGCACGACGATCAGCACGATGATCGGCACCTTGCTCTTCTTCTTGAACTCTTCCTCGTTCTTCACGGCAGCCTGGGCGGTAAGGCCGGCTTCGGCAGCCGTCTCTTTAGGCATGGCTGCCGACGTGGCCTCTTCTACCGCCTTGGGTGTGTCGTTGTTGTTGGTTGCATCGCTCATTTTGGCTTCCTTTAAACCTCGATGTCTTGCTATGAATATGAAACCTCTACGGTACATATTAACCGTCTGTGTGCTTTTTGTGCAACCTTTTCAGGCCCCATGTCTACGAGCTGAAACCTTTCGAACGGAAGCGGACGCACGCTTTTCGCCGCTACCACTCGCCTGGCGCCATGCGCACGCGGTCAGGAACGTCGAGCAGGGCGAACACTATGCCGACGAGCGCCGGGACCACGGCGCCGCTTACAGCAAGCGGAGTGAGGATGCCCATGTCGTTCGTGGCGATGGGAACCACCAGCACGCCGGCCAGGCGTCCATGGGGTCGGGCGACGTGATGAACTGGGAGA
>CABVEH010000229.1 GCA_902497215.1 uncultured Eggerthellaceae bacterium
GGCTCCACGGGTGGAGACACCGGAGGCGAAACCGGCGGCGGTTCGACCGGAGGCGGGACCGATTCCGGCGGCGGTGCCGCAGAGTCACTTTGATGCAAGCATGAAGAAGGCCAGCTATCTAGCTGGCCTTCTTTTCATGTGTGCCAAAAGCGAACGTCCCCCGACACACCTGTGACAAATGACCCGACTGCTGTCACCTTTGCGCCTGCTAGTCCCCGTAGCCGTCGGGGTTGGAGGACTGCCAGCGCCAGATGTCTTCGCACATGCGGTCGATGTCGTACTCGGCCACCCAGCCAAGCTCATCGCGGGCCTTGGTCGCGTCGGCGAAGTTGGTGGCTATGTCGCCGTCGCGGCGCGGCTTGATCTCGTAGGGGATCGTCTTGCCGCACGCCTTCTCGAATGCGGATATGACCTCGAGCACGCTCGTGCCCTTGCCTGTGCCCAAGTTGAACACGCCGACACCCGAACGGGTGCCGTCCGGCGCCTGCGCACCTGGAATCGAGGCCGCATCGTGCGCCTCGCCGGTCCCCATGCGCCCGGCCATCCAGTCGAGCGCCGCCACGTGCCCGCGCGCGAGGTCGACCACGTGGATGTAGTCGCGCACGCCCGTGCCGTCCGGCGTGTCGTAGTCGTCGCCGAACACGCCCACGCGCTCCAGCTTGCCCACGGCTACTTGCGCCACGTAAGGCAGCAGGTTGTTCGGGATGCCCTTCGGGTCCTCGCCGATGAGCCCGCTTTCGTGCGCGCCGATGGGGTTGAAGTAGCGCAGAAGCACCACGTTCCATTCGTCGTCGCCGACGTACAGGTCGGTAAGGATCTGCTCTAGCATGCTCTTTGTCCAGCCATAGGGGTTCGTGGCGTCGTGCTTGGGGGACGACTCGGTCAGCGGCACGCTGTCGGGCTCGCCGTACACGGTGGCACTGGACGAGAATATGACGTTCTTCACGCCGTGGCTGCGCGCGACGTCCATAAGCGCCAGAGTGCCCGCGATGTTGTTCCAGTAGTACTCCAGCGGCTTCTGCACGGATTCACCGACGGCCTTGTATCCTGCGAAGTGGATTATGGCGTCGATGTCATGCTCGGCGAAGACCTTGTCCATGGCGTCGCGGTCGATGATGTCGGCCTCTACGAACACGAGGTGCGGGTCGTCCTCGGCGAGTCCGGCGATCTTCCGCACGCGCCTGATGGCCTCGGGTTTCGAGTTGTACAGGTTGTCGACAACCACGACGTTGTAGCCGCGGTCCAGAAGTTCCAGAACGGTGTGCGTGCCGATGAATCCGGCGCCGCCCGTCACAAGCACGCAGGTGTCCGAAGCGGGCTTGCCCAAGCCTTTGTTAGCCATGAAGAATTCAGCTCCTTGAAGGTTGCGAATGGTCAGGATGACATTCTACAACCTAGGGCGCGATGGGGCCGTGACAGGGGACTACAGTTCGCCGTTCTGCCACTTCTCAAGGCCTTCGACGACCTTCTCGTGCGCGGCTGTGACCTGCGGCATCAGGGTTTCGGCGGCCTGGTACTCGCCTTGGTACAGCGCGTCGGAAACCGCGGCGGACGCCTTGAACAGGTCGGTCATGGAAAGGTTGCCCGACACGCCCTTCAGCGCGTGCGCGGCCTCGTAGGCCTCGCTGAAGTCCTTGGCCTCCATCGCAGCGACCAGGTCGACGTAATGGGTGTCGTTCAGGTACTTCATCGCCAGCTTCTCGTAGAAGTCGGCGCTTCCGCCCATGCGCTCCATCGCCTCGTCGTAGTCGATCCCGTAGGTTGCAAGCTCTGTCTTGATGTCGGCCATCTCGTCCTCCTTGTTCGAGTGCTTCCGGTTCGTCCCGCGCTATCCCGCCTCTATTTCTTCTTGCGTCGGCAAGCTTCCATGTCTATACGTTCCAGGCTATGTGGGCCCAGGTGACCTTCCGCGGCTCCTTCAGCCGCAGCGCCTTCTCCACCTCGCCGAACTGGTTGGTCTTCCCGGCGTCGGGGTTCGCCACCAGGTTCCGCGCCAACCACGTGCGAAGCGCGTCCAGCGCGCGCCGCACCTCGGGCTGGGGCACCATTGGCTCCGCTGCGTCCACAACCATGCGGCGAAGCGAATCGTAGGCCTCCTGCTCGTCGTCAAAGCTGTCGTGGCGCGTGCTTGCTATGTAGCGCACCTCGGGGCGCATGCCCATCGCCACGAGGATCATGAACGCGTACACGTAGTCGCGCCCGAGCTGCCTCTGCAGCCCGATGGCCGACATTATGGCCTCGTCGACGCGGGGCGACGACCCTACCGGAAGCGTGATCGCGCAGCGCCTGCGGGCGACCGCAGAAAGCTTCTCGAGCGACGCGCGCAGGTCGTCGGTGGCGATGGAGCGCGACGCGCAGGCGACGTCGAAGCTGTCGGGTTCCACGCCTTTGGCCCCCCAGTCGTCGGACCAGCTCAGGAGCTTCGTCTGCACCTTCACGCCGAGCGCGGCTGCCTCTTCCCTAAGGACGTCGAGCATTCCCTCGCTGAAGTCGCAGGCCAGAACATGGTGGTCTTCCGCCGCCACGGGTATGCTTATCGCCCCCGTGCCACATCCCATGTCGAACACGGTGTCGCCGGGTTCCAGCCCGGCG
>CABVEH010000230.1 GCA_902497215.1 uncultured Eggerthellaceae bacterium
TCCGCGTCGTGCAGGTAGGCGCGAACGTCGGTGGAGCCGTCGCTCGTCCGTATGACCACCTCGTCGCCGTCCTCCATGAAGGTGCGGACGTAGTCGAACACGGCCCCGTCCCCGAGGCCGGACAGCATGTTGTCCACCACCAGTAGTTTCACGCATCGCCTCCCGCTTGCTATGATAGGGAACACTATAGACCAACGAAGCGGATACGTGACACCAATGGAATACATAGACGACCAGGAATCGCTTGAGGACTTCGCGCGCAAGGCGATGGATTCGCGCTACGTGGCGATCGACACCGAGTTCCTCCGCGAGAAGACGTACTATCCGAACCTGTGCCTGCTGCAACTGTGCACCGAGGCCGGAACCTACATCGTCGACCCCTTCGCCGTCGACGACCTCGGGGTCCTTGCACCCCTCCTGGAATGCCCGGACGTGTTGAAGCTGTTCCACGCCGGCACGCAGGACATAGAGATCCTCTACCGCGAAGTGGGCGCGATGCCGTGGCCCATATTCGACGTGCAGGTGGCAGCCGCTCTGCTCGGCCATTCGTACCAGGCGGGGCTGGCTTCGCTCCTTTCCTCGTTCCTTGGCGTCAGCATAAAGAAAAGCGACTCCTTCACCGACTGGACGAGGCGCCCCCTGGCGCCGTCGCAGCTGACGTACGCTGCGGAAGACGTCATATACCTGCCGCAGCTTCACGAAACTATGGTTGAAAGGCTCGAACAGCTTGGAAGGCTGGGGTGGCTCGACGACGAGTTCGCCGACATGGCTGACCCGGCGAACTACGAGGCCGACCCCTATTCGAGGTACAAGCGCCTGAAGCGCGGCAACCAGTTGAACCGGAAGCAGATGGCGGCCGCCAGGGAGGTGGCCGCATGGCGCGAGCTTGAGGCCCAGAAGCGCGACATTCCGCGAAAGTGGGTGCTTTCCGACGAGCAGATAGTCGAGGCCTGCAAGCGCGAGGCTTCCAGCATCGACGACCTGTTCATGGTGCGCGGAATCAAGCAGGGCATGTCCACGCGCGACGCGCGCGAGGTCGCGACCCTCATGAGGAAGGCCTTCGCCTCGGACGAGTCCACGTGGCCGAAGCCCGAGGCGCCCGTGCAATGCGAGCCGAACGTCGACTTCTCCCTTGACCTCATGCAGGCGCTGATGCGCGCAAGGTCGAAGGAGACGGGGATAGCCATGCAGACCCTGGGCTCGCATGGGGACATGGCCCTTCTCGCCAGGGGGCATGTCGACGAGTGCCCCCTTATGAAGGGCTGGAGAAGGGAGATAGTCGGCAACGATTTGGTAAGGCTTCTGGACGGGGAGGTGCTTCTGGGGTTGAATGACAACGAACTGGTTGTCGTCGAGCCCATGGACGCCCGTTGATATAGCGAACATATGTATGCTATCATTGTCGCAAGAGAGGTGAACGCACTATGTATGACATGAGCTACCTGATGCTTATAGTTGTCACGCTCGCCATAGGCCTAGGCGCCCAGTGGTACGTGAACCACAAGCTGAAAACATACGAAAGGGTGCCCATATCGAACGGGCTCACGGGCGCGCAGTGCGCCCAGCAGATGCTCTCCTACTACGGCATAACCAACGTGGCGGTAAGGCCCGGAGGCCCTGGGCAGGATTTCTTCGACCCCCGCACGAACTCGGTCACCCTTTCCCCCGAGGCATACAACGGGCGCAGCATAACCGCCACCGCCACGGCATGCCACGAGGTCGGGCATGCATGCCAGTTTGCCGCCGACTACACCCCCATGAAGGTGCGCAGCGCCATAGTCCCCGTGGCGAACGCGGCATCCAACCTCTGGATATTCCTCCTGATGATCGGCATATTCATGAACATGCTGGGGTTGGTGTGGGCCGCCATAATCATGTACGCGGTCGTCGTGCTCTTCCAGCTGGTCACGCTTCCTGTCGAACTGAACGCCTCCAGGCGCGCGATGGCATACATGGGAAGCATCGGGCTTCCCCAAAGCGAGCAGAAGGGCTCGTTCGACGTGCTTCGCGCATGCGCCTTCACGTACCTTGCGGCGGCGTTGACGTCCATCCTGCAACTGGTTTGGCTGCTTGGAAGAACCAGGGACTAAAGGGATGACGGAAGGTTCCAATGCGCTCAGCGTGTCTGCAGCCTTAGGGCTTGCGAAGCGCCAGCTCGAGGACATAACCGTACGCATCGTCGGCGAGGTGTCCGAGGTCTCGGCCAATCCCAGGTACAAGGCAGTCTACTTCACGTTGAAGGACGAGAAGGCGTCGCTGCCCTGCATGATCTGGAACAACAGGTACGCATCCTGCGGGTTCGACCTGCAGGTCGGAAGCCTGGTGGAGGCCACTGGGCGCTTCACGCTGTACGCGGCGAAGGGGCGCATGAACTTCGATGCGTTCTCGCTCGAGCTCGCAGGCGAAGGCAAGCTCAGGATGCAGGTGGCCAACCTCGCGAAGAAGCTCGAGTCCGAAGGGCTCGTGTCATCCGAGCGGAAGAAGCCGCTGCCTGCCTTTCCCGAGCGCATAGGGTTGGTCACTTCCCCCAGGGGCGCCGCCGTGTACGACGTGCTGCGAACGCTCAGGCGGCGC
>CABVEH010000231.1 GCA_902497215.1 uncultured Eggerthellaceae bacterium
CAGATCGTCGTAGGCAAGCGCGGGCTCGAGGAAGGCACCATCGAGCTTCGACGCCGCCGCACCGGCGAGAAGCGCGACATGGACCTGAGCGTGGCAACCGAGCTGTTCTCGTTCGCGAAGAAGCACCTGTTCAACCGCGAACGCGGCGACATCGCCATGTTCGAGGGTCTGTTCTCGTAAGGCGCAATCCTCGCGGGTGCAGGCGAATGGACTGCACTCCTACGTCGACGGCATTCATACAAACGCTTCAGTAACATCGCCCCGGCGCAAAGCATCGGGGCGTTTCGTTTGGTGCAGTATGGATGCATGCATGAAGGCCGAGCAAACAGGAGGGCATCATGGCAGCTACCAACGACCCGATCCGTCAGATCTTCCTGGCAGGAATAGGCGCGCTTGCGATCGGCGCGGAGAAGTCCCAGCAGATAGTCGACCAGCTGGTCAAGAAGGGCAAGATGACGGTCGACGAGGGCAAGGAGATGACCGAGGACCTGTCCTCGGCGGCCGAGCAGAACTTCGACAAGGTCAGAAGCGAGATCATCGAAGCCCACATGAAGACCATGACCAAGGAGCAGCGCGACGAGTTCGCCGCCAAGGTGGCCGAGATGGCTGCCAACATCGACGCCGACGACCAGCTTCACTCCGAAGAGGTCGAAGAGGTCGAAGTGGCGGAAGTCGCCGACAAGAAGTAGCCTGCTTCCCAAGCCGCCCGGGCATTGCCTGCAAGGCGCACGTGCGGCGCGGTTCGACGTCTTCGCGCTGCAAGGCGGCTGCGTCGAACGCATGGATGGCCGTTCTGTTACGATATCCTGAACGAACCCGTTCGTTCAGGATATTTTCATGGCCGAAAACAACCACATCATAATAGGAAGAAGGGCCACCTTCGAGGCCCTCAAGAGCGGCATGCCCCTGACGCGCGTCATCGTATACGACGGGGTGGAGCGCGACTCGTCCATAGAGGACGTGCTGAAGCGGGCCGAGCGCGCGCATGTGCGCGTGGAATTCCTGCCGAAGAAGGCCTTCGAGGCGGCCTGCGGCAACGTGGAAGGCCATGCAAGCCAGGGCGTGGCGGCCGACGCGCCGCCGTTTCCCTACGTAGGCATGCATGATGTGATCGCAGCTGCCAACGTACGCGCCGAGAAGGGCGCCAAGGACGCGCTCGTGGTGGTGTGCGACCACATAACCGATGCCGGCAACCTGGGTGCTATCGTGCGTTCGGCCGAATCGGTCGGCGCCAGCGGCGTCGTGATACCCAACGCGCGCTCGGCGCAGGTCACCGCGGCAACCTACAAGACGTCTGCCGGCGCGGTGGCGCACGTTCCCATCGCCCGCGTTCCCAACCTGAAGCGCGCGCTGCAGGAGCTCAAGGACGCCGGCTTCTGGGTGGTGGGCGCCACCGAGCATGCCGAGGACCTGCTGTGGGACACCGACATGACGGGGCGCATGGCGCTGGTGATGGGCAACGAGCACGACGGCATATCCGAGCTGGTGCTGAAGAACTGCGACCTTGCGTGCAGGCTCCCCCAGGAAGGCGCGATATCATCGCTGAACGTGGCGCAGGCGTCGACGGTCTTCATGTACGAGTGGCTCAGGCAGAACCATGGCTAAGAAGAGGAACAAGCTGCTCATAGTGGACGGCTACAACGCCATACGTTCGGGAAGCCGCTACCGAAACATCCAGCTCCCCGACTTCACCGACGACTACTTCAACGTGGCGCGCCAGCGCCTGCTGAACGACGTCATCGACTACGCCGGGCGCGGCATGGAGGCCATCATCGTGTACGACGCCGCCGACCGGAAGGGCGACGCGTCCAAGACGGAGACCGTGGGAGGCGTGCGAGTGATGTTCTCGGCCATGGGACAGACGGCCGACCACCTGATAGAGAAGCTGGCCCACGACGCGCGCGAGCGCGGGGTGGAAACGATTGTGGTGACCAGCGACGCCACCATCCAGGACACCGTGTTCGGGGGCGGCATCGACCGAATGAGCGCGGAGGGGTTCTGCCAGGAGCTGGGCTCGATGGCCGACGACCGCAAGGAGGCCGACGTGGCGTCGGTCTCGCGGAAGAACACGGTCGCCGACCGCGTGTCGCCTGACGTGCTGGCGAAGCTCAAGCGCCTCCGCGACGAGGGATGAGATGAGGTCCGTCAAAGGTTACGTCTCGTTCGCGCTCGTGGCCATCGTGCTGGGGGCTTTCGCCGGTGCGTTCGTGTGGGCGTTCTTCTTCCTTATGAACCTGGGGATGGGGATCCTCTGGGAAGCCGCGCCTACGTGGCTCGAAGCCATGGGGCTTCCGGCGGTGTTCTACCCGCTTGCCTTCTGCCTTTTGGGAGGCGTGGCCATAGGCTTCTTCCAGAAGAAGGTTGGCCCGTACCCTCAGGACATGAACGCCATCATGGCGCAGGTCAAGAAGACCGGCCGTTGCGAGTACGACCACATGGGGGCATCGTTCTTCGGGGCGTTGCTTCCGCTGCTCTTCGGTGGAAGCATAGGGCCCGAGGCTGGGCTTACCGGCGTCATCGCGGGGTTGTGCACCTGGGTGGGTGACAGGCTGCGCTTCGCCGGCCGCGAG
>CABVEH010000232.1 GCA_902497215.1 uncultured Eggerthellaceae bacterium
GACTTCGCCGCGCTTGCGCGCTTCGGCGAGCAGGGCGTCGACCTCATGATGAGCGACTCCACCAACGCCACGAACCCCAACTTCACGCCCTCCGAGGCCGAAGTGGGCAAGGCGCTCAGGCAGATAATCTCGCAGGCGAAGGGGCGCGTGATAATCGCGTCGTTCGCGAGCCACATCCACCGCATGCAGCAGATATGCGACGCGGCCGTGGCCGCGGGGCGCAAGGTGGTCGTCACCGGGCGGTCGATGATCCAGAACACCGACATCGCCAGGAAGCTTGGCTACCTGGACATATCCGACTCCGACCTGATCGACGCCTACGAGCTTTCCGGCACGCCGCCCGAGAACGTCGTCATAATGTGCACGGGGTCGCAAGGCGAGCCGCTCTCGGCGCTTGCGCGCATAGCGAACGGCGAGCACAAGACCATCGACATCGAGAAGGGCGACACCGTTATCATTTCCGCCACGCCAGTCCCCGGCAACGAGAAGGCCGTCACGCGCGTTGTCAACTCGCTCGCCAAGATAGGCGTCGACATCTTCGACAAGAAGCGCGCACAAGTCCACGTGTCGGGACATGCCGGGGCCGAGGAATTGAAGCTCGTGCTCAGCATCGTGAAGCCCAAGGCGTTCCTTCCCGTGCATGGCGAAGTGCAGCACCTCCGCGCCCACGCCGAGCTCGCCGAGGCCACAGGCGTTCCCGAAGAGAACATCTTCATACTGGAGAACGGCGACTCGCTGGTGCTGTCCAGCAAGGGCATAGAGCGCGGTGAGGGCGTCCAGAGCGGAATCATCTACGTCGACGGCCTCTCCGTGGGCGACACGTCCCAGGACGTGCTGGACGAGCGCACCGACCTCGGGGCGCAAGGCTTCGCGAGCGTCGCAGCAGCCATCGACCTTTCCGGCAGGAAGCTGGTGGGCAAGGTCGCAGTCGAGATGCACGGCATCACGGGCGGCGACGACGCGTACCTTTCGCGCGAGGCCACCTCTGCCGTCACCCAGGCCATTCAGGGGGCCCTGCGCCGTGAGAACCCCACCATCCGCGAGATAAGGCGCGACGCGCGCAACAAGCTGTCCTCCATCCTCTGGGAGAAGACCAAGCAGAAGCCGATGATAGTCATCAACCTGCTCGAGGTGTAGGTCGCAGGTGGCTGGGAAGAAACCATCCGGCAAGAAGGCGAAGCCGGCGCAGGAGAAGCCCGCGAGCGCGTCCCTTCAAAGGCGCCGCTCGCCCGAGGACGCGCGTCGCGACGGAGACGGCATAATCGACTCCACCACCAGGCGCGACATAGTCGGCGTCGTGTTCATAGTGCTCGCCGTGGTCATGATGTTGCTGGCGGCCATGCCCTCCAGCGACGCGGTGCTCAGCGGCATCGCGTCGAAGGGCATCCACCTGGCGTTCGGGGTGGGGTGCTACATCCTGCCCTTCGTGCTCCTGGCCATAGGCCTCACCTTCCTGTACAGGTTCCGCACCGAAAGGGTCCCAGCGCGGGCAGCCATAGGCCTCACCGTGATATTCGTCGCGCTGCTGGGCTTCATAGCGCTCTTCGCCCCCATATCCAACGTGGGCAAGGACGACCCTTCGCTGCTGTTCGCCGAGTACGCGCTCGTGGGCTACGGCGGCTACATCGGCTCGTCGCTTGCCTGGTGCGGCATCATGCTGCTCGGCCGCGTGATAAGCGGCGTCATCTTCGTCGGGCTCATGGTCATAGGCCTGCTCATAGTAGGATTCTCCATCTCGAAGCTCATCGAGGTCGCACGCGCCAAGAAGGAAGGCTTCGAAAGGCTCCATTCTCCCGAGAGGCACAGCTCGTCTGCGGGGTTCGCCCGCGTGAGGCGCGCGCCTCAGGAACAGGTCGCCTTCGACGAGGCTCAGGCCTACATGGATGCAGAGGTCGCCCGCGCAGGCTTCGACCCGAACCACACGGCGGTGTTCGGCGTGCCGCAGCGTGCCTACGACACGCCGGTGCAGCCTGCCTTCCAGCGCAGCAGGCGCATAGTCCCGCAGGACGCCGTGCAGCCCGACCCCTCGCCGACGGCGACCAGGAGGCTCGTGCCGATCGTCCATCAAGACCTCGCCGCAAGCGCCTTCGACGACGAGCCGCCCTTCGACGAGGACTCCGCGTCCGAGCCGATGTCGATGACGCGTCCCCTGTCCAGAAAGAAGGCGGCCAACAACCCGCGCGCCTCCCGGGACATCGAGGACGAGCCCGAGCCTTTCGTGCAGGCCCCTGACGTCGATGCGGCCTCCGGCATCGAGCCGGAGGGGGAGAACAACCCCAGGAAGAAGCAGGGGGGCTCGAACCCTCGCAAGCGCGCATCCAAGGCCTCTGCGGCACCAGACCCGTCCCCGACGCCTCTCGACGGGTTCGTGCTTCCCAGCATGAAGCTGCTCAACGCGTCGAAGGGGTCCAAGAGGAAGGGGTCTTCCACCGAACTGGAGCACACCGCCGATGCGCTGCAGACCGTGCTTTCCGACTTCAACATCGACGCCGAGGTGGTCGACTGGATCGCCGGCCCAACGGTGACACTGTTCGAGGTCGACCTTCCCGCCGGGGTGCGCGTCAGCCGCG
>CABVEH010000233.1 GCA_902497215.1 uncultured Eggerthellaceae bacterium
ACTGTCACGCTGACACCTGTCACGCCCGCGCCGCTAGAGTGCGGATTTGATGGCGTCGAACAGCTCGTCGTACGTCTCGTAGGCAGGCACGTCGGGATATTCCGCCTTCAAGGCGTCGGTGGTGCGGAACAGGAAGCCGGCCTTCGAGTTCAGGATCATTCCCACGTCGTTGTAGGAGTCGCCAGAGGCTATGGTCTGCAGCCCGGCCTCGTGCAGGGCCTTGACGGTGGTGAGCTTGGTCTGCGGGCAGCGCATGCGGTACCCGGTTATCATGCCGTCGTCGCCAACTACGAGCTCGTTGCAGAATATGGTCGGCCAGCCAAGCTTCTTCATCAGCGGGCCTGCGAACTGCGAGAACGTGTCGGATACGATTATCACCTGCGTCAACGGCTTCAGCCTGTCGAGGAACTCCTTGGCCCCGGGCATGGGGTCGATCGTGGCTATCACGTCCTGGATCTGCTTAAGCCCCAGCCCATGCTCGCGCAGGATGTCGATGCGATAGTTCATCAGCACGTCGTAGTCGGGCTCGTCGCGCGTGGTCTTCTTAAGCTCCTCGATTCCGGTGGCCTCGGCGAAAGCGATCCAGATCTCGGGCACCAGCACGCCTTCCAGGTCCAAGCAAACGACGTTCATTCGAATCTCCTTACGGGTCGTCCTTGTTTCCTCGCCTATTCTATACGTTTATAATTGGCGGAAGACGATCCGAGACGACTGAACGCACATATAACGAGTAAGAGGTTGGCTCAGATGAATCCCGGCAACGATCATCCAATCAACGGAAGGCCGCGCGCCCAGGGCCATGCGAATGGCCGCGCTGAGGCGCAAGGCGGCCAAGGCTACGCCCCGCAGCAAAGGACGCAGCAGGGCGCGTACGGCCGTCCGGCGTCGTTCCGCGGCGACGAAGGCTCCCAGGCTCGGCAGCAAAGGCCGTCGAGGGACACGCTGGTCCAGATGTACAACGCCCAGGACGCCACCAGGGCGCGCAACGCGCGCATGTACTCCCAGGAGGCGATGCAGGACTTCCAGCAGCGCGAGGCCGCCGCGATGGAGAGGCGCCAGCAGCGCGAGGCGTTCGCTGCAAGGTCGCGCGAGGAGCAGCTCGCCGCCGCAAGGTCGGGCAGGAGGGGCCCGGGTGCGAACTCGCACATGACGCAGGCCCAGGCCCAACAGCGCGCAAGGGAGATCCGCGCGATGAACAGGGTTCGCCAGCCGCTGACCACGCAGGAGAGCCACGACCAGACGCAGATGTCGCGCGAGGCCTACGAACACGAGCGCGCACGGCGCGACGTGCTTTCCGCGACCAGGCAGAACCGCACCTCCAACAGGGAGGTAATCGACGGGCGCGGCAGCATCGACTCGCGCGCGTTCAACGAGAGGAACGAGCTGGTCGGGTATTCGATAGACGAACACGACAAGCCCGAGCCGCTAGTGGACTCCACCGACTCGCCGAGCCGATGGAACTCGCACGCTGGCCAGGAATTCATGGCGCCCGAGGGCCGCGGCTTCCGCAGGAACGCCGACCTGGGGTCGCTGAGCGACGCGATCAGCGGCCGGTCAGACTACAAGGCCTCAAAGCCCGGGTTCGCGGACATCCCGCTCTCCGTCAAGCTGCTCTCGCTTCTAATAGTCGTCCTGATCATCGTTTTGGTGGTGCTGCTGTTCCTGTAGGCACTTCTCCTGGTACAGCCGGCCGTCCGCGAATCCCAGCGAACGGTAGTACCCTCTCGTTCCCACCGCGCTTATCACCTTGATCGAAGCGCGGCCATCGCCTGCCGCGATCTCGCAAGCGCGTTCGACCAAAGCCCGGCCCAACCCGGAATGTTGCGCGCCTTCCTTGCTTTCGTGCAGCCGCGACACGCGCCCGTACACGTGCACCTCGCGGATCATCGCATGTGTCTTGCCGTCGGGAAGCGACAGCCGCAAGAAGCCGGCGAGCCGGCCTTCGCCGTCTACCCACTGCAGGAACGCCTCGCGGGTGTTCGACGTCTCGTAGCGCACCTCCTCCATGCGAAGGTCGTCCACTCGCACGTCGGAGGTGGCGATCTCGCGCATGCGCATCTCGGCAACCGGCCTGCCCGATGCGCGCACCGCGTCCTCCACCATCTGGCGCAGGTTCGTCTTCTTGTTCCCGGCCACGATGTCGGTGGACGGGATGTCGCGGATCATGCGCGATATGCGCGTGTAAGGCGGGGTGGCCAGCACGCATTCCGCAAGCAGGCGCACTAGTTCGTCTTCGGGGTACGGCGACCACTCCCCCGCCGCATGGCGTTCCGTCAGGCGCGAGCTCTCCACCAGCGCGCACGGGTACAGCTTCACCTCGTCGGGAAGGAAGCGCGCGTCCGAAGTCAGCTTCACGAAGTCGGCCAGGTCGCTTTCGGGCGTGGAGCCCAGCAGGTTCGTCATGAAATGCACGTGCGACTTGAACCCGTATTCGCGCAACAGGGCGAAGGCGCACACGATGTGGTCGAGCGAGGCGCCGCGCGCGTTGGCCGCCAGCACTTCGGGCGTGAGGCTCTGCAGGCCCATCTGGACCTTGGTGCACCCGAGAAGCCGAAGCTCCTCG
>CABVEH010000234.1 GCA_902497215.1 uncultured Eggerthellaceae bacterium
GGCCGACCTTTAGGTGACAGGCCTTCGATCCGCCATAGGCCTCGCCATAGGCACTTACCTCAACTGGAAGCTCGTCGCGCGCAGGCTGCGCATGTACTCGGTGAAGGCCGGCGACGCCATCACGCTGCCAGGGTTCTATTCCAAGCGCTTCCATGACGACAAGAACGTGCTGTCCACGGTCGCCGCCCTCATCATCCTGGTGTTCTTCTGCGTCTACGTCGGAAGCTGCTTCGTCACCTGCGGCAAGCTCTTCAACACCCTGTTCGGGCTGGACTACCTCACCATGATGTGCCTCGGTGCCATCATCGTGTTCCTCTACACGCTCATCGGCGGCTACCTGTCCGTCGTTGCAACCGACTTCGTGCAGGGCTGCCTGATGTTCTTCGCGCTGGCGGTCGTGCTGATCGGCTCCATCACGTGGGCTGCAGGCGTCGAAAACGTCGTCGCCGTCTTGAACGACTTCCCCGGCTTCCTGTCGGGCGTGCAGATTGCGGTCCCTGCGCTGGGGCCCGACGGTGCGCAGATGGTCCAGGGCGACCGTCCCGTGTTCGACATGCCAGCCGAGTACGGGCTTCTTTCCATCGTGTCGATGATGGCGTGGGGCCTCGGGTACTTCGGTATGCCGCAGGTGCTCGTCCGCTTCATGGGAATACGTTCCGCCGACGAGATCAAGCGCAGCCGTCTCATCGCTGTCGTCTGGGTGGTCGTCTCGCTGTTCTGCGCAATCTGCATCGGCCTCGTCGGCCGCGCGGTGGCGCCCACCATGTTCACCACCGGGTCTGCTGCCGAGAACATCTTCATCGTGCTGTCGCAGATGATGCTTCCCGCGTTCCTGTGCGGCGTGGTGGTGTCGGGCATCCTTGCGGCGTCCATGTCCTCGTCCTCGTCGTACCTGCTCATCGCGGGCTCCAGCGTCGCCGAGAACATCTTCCGCGGCGTAATAAAGAAGGACGCGACCGACAACCAGGTAATGATCGTCGCTCGCATAACCCTCATCGTCGTGTTCCTGTTCGGCATCTTCGTCGCGGCCGACGAGAACTCCTCGATCTTCGGGGTCGTCAGCTACGCATGGGCCGGCCTTGGCGCATCGTTCGGCCCGCTCACGCTTTGCTGCCTGTACTGGAAGCGCACCACCAAGCAGGGCGCGCTGGCGGGAATGCTCGCAGGGACCGCCTGCGTGCTCATCTGGCACAACCTCCTCGCGCCCCTGGGCGGGGTGTTCGGAATCTACGAGTTGCTTCCCTCGTTCATAGTCTCGTACCTGTTTATCGTGGTGGTCAGCCTTCTGACGCCCGAGCCGTCCGACGAGATCAAGAACGAGTTCGACCATTACATGGACACCGACAGCGAAATCGAGGCGAAGGCCCAGGCGCAGTCGATAGAGGTGGAGAAGGCCGCTGCGGTCGCCCTCGACGGAGACTAGGCGTTGAGACATGCCATCGGAACGCATCCGATGGCATGTCAGAAGCTAGGCTATTCCTCACATCGACCCTATGGTCCGATGTGACATTAGGTGTGTTCCAATGGCGCGCTTCCGAATATCAATGTGCAGAATATTTGTGCGCGACGGCGGCTTGATTTTGAGGAAAGCCGCCAGAGTGTTATAGTTGACGCCCATGTTTGCAAAAACGAAGCATATGCTCAAACAGAGAGGCAGTTTCCCAATGGGCGAGCAAAACACACTAAGCAGACGTGCCTTCGTAGGCTGCGCAGCCACCGCGACTGCGGCAATGGCGCTTGGCGCGGCCAATCCCATCCAGGCACATGCGGTCACGGCGGCCGAAAAGAAGGCCGAAGCCGAGGCCATGATGGCCAAGCTCAACGCCATGCAGTCGAAGCTCCAGGAGGCTTCCGCTTCCTACGAGGAGGCCATGGGCCGCCGCGAAGAGGCTCAGGCCAAGATGGAGGACGCCCAGAACAGGATCGACGAGGCGTCCGAGCAGATCTCCGACCTTCAGGAGCAGCTTGGCGTGCGCGCCCGCAACATGTACCGTTCGGGGTCTTCGTCGTTCATCGACATGCTGCTCGGCGCCACCACGTTCCAGGCGTTCACCACCAACTGGGACGTTCTCAACGACATGAACGAGAACGACAGCCAGATGGTCGAGCAGACCAAGGAGCTGCGGGCCGACGTGCAGCAGCAGAAGGAAGTCTTCGAGGCCGAGGAGAAGGTCGCGGCCGAAGAAGAGGCCCGTGCCGAGCAGATCGTCGCCGAAACGCAGGGCCTCGTCGACGAATACGAGTCCAGCTACCAGCAGCTAAGCGCCGAGGCAGCGGCGCTTCTCGAGGCCGAAAGGAAGGCCGCCGAGGAAGCCGAACGCCGACGCGCCGAGCAGGAGCGCGAACGCGAGCGCCAGAACCACAGGGACGGCGACAACTATCCCCAGACGGTCGGCGGAACCGCAGTCACCCGCGCCTACGGCGAGATTGGCAAGCCGTACGTGTGGGGCGCCTGCGGACCGGGAAGCTTCGACTGCTCCGGCCTTGTGAGCTTTTGCCTCAGCGGAGTCTACGGCAAGCGCCTCGGCACTGCCAGCTCA
>CABVEH010000235.1 GCA_902497215.1 uncultured Eggerthellaceae bacterium
TAGGCGTCGTGGAGGGCATCACCGAATGGCTGCCCATATCGTCCACGGGCCACATGATCCTAGTCGACGAGTTCGTGAAGCTGCAGGTCAGCCCCGAGTTTTTGGCCCTTTTCCTGGTGGTTATACAGATAGGCGCGATAATCGCCGTCCTGGTGCTCTACTTCCACAAGCTGAACCCCTTCTCGCCGAAGAAGGACGCGGCCCAGAAGAGGTCCACCTGGAGGCTTTGGGTTGCATACCCGCGGCAATAGTGGGCTTCCTCCTGGACGACTGGGTCAACGAGCACTTCTACAACGCCATAACGGTGGCCGTCGCGCTCATCTTCTACGGCGTGGTGTTCATCGTGCTGGAATGGCGCAACAGGGTGCGCGAGCGCGCCATCCTGGCAGAAGGGCCCAGCGTTCGCGGCAAGCACGCGCGTCGCGTCGAGGTCGGGCCCGGAAGCGACGGCGACGAAGCCGAGGCGGCCCTGTTCCGCATCCGCGACACCGACCAGATCGACTGGAAGACGGCGCTGGGGATAGGGCTCTTCCAGTGCCTTGCCATCATCCCCGGCACTAGCCGTTCGGGGTCGACCATAATAGGCGGAATGCTTCTGGGCTGCTCGCGCACGGTGGCCGCCGAGTTCACGTTCTTCCTGGCCATACCCATAATGTTCGGGTGGG
This sequence comes from uncultured Eggerthellaceae bacterium, assembly GCA_902497215.1. The sequence goes on from CABVEH010000235.1 coordinate 666, forward strand.
GGCTCGTGAAGTGCGTGAAGTACGTCGCCGAGGTGGGCATGGTCATGACGGGCGTTGAGGTCGCGGTGCTCGTCGTGGGCATAGTCACCGCGTTCGTCGTGTCGATCGTCGCGATCAAGTTCCTCATGGGCTACATCAAAAGAAACGATTTCACTGCATTCGGCGTCTACAGGATCGTACTCGGCGCGGCCGTGATAGCCTACTTCGCGGTGACGGGGGGACTGTCCGTCATCCAGTAGAGTAGCCGCGGCCATGCGGCGTCCGGCGCAGCGTGCCATTTGATGTGTTTCAATTGCACGCGCAGGCGAGGCGAGGAGGCCGAAATGAATTCCTTCATGAAGACCGTTCAGACGAACGCCATAGTGCAGGCGGTGCTTTTCATGGTGCTGGGCCTGGTGCTCATGTTCGTGCCCGACATCACCCTGGTCACCATCGTGTACCTGCTGGCGGCCATCTTCGCCGTGTCGGGGCTGGTTTCCATCTTCGCCTACATGCGCGAGGGCTCGCCGTCGTACAAGATGTCCGGCGCGCTCACCACGGGCATATTCCTCATTGTGGTGGCGCTCGTCATGTTTGCCTTCCCGGCCGCAGTCGCCGGGTTCTTCTCCATGCTTCTAGGCGCGGTGCTCATACTGTGCGGAGTGGCCAACATGGTCCGCTCGGCCGGCCTGCGCACATTCGGCGGCAACGCTTGGATCGCCTACACGGTGCTCAGCCTGATCGTGGCCATAGGCGGGGTCGTGATCATCTGGAACCCGTTCGAGACCACCGTGGTGTTCGTGATCGTGCTTGGCGCCCTGCTGTTCGTGAACGGCGTCAGCGACCTCATAGTCGAGCTGAGCGTCCGACGCCACGTCCGCGAGGAACGGGCGTAGCCTTTCGAGGATTCTCGCTTCCGCCCAAACCAATCAGTTATAGAATATTGAGCCGTCTATTTCACAGGACGGAAGGGTGGAACCATGCCTGAGGAAAACGAGGCTTTCCAGCAGATCGAGAAGCACCGCAACCAGATCGACGAGCTCGACAGGCAGATCGTCGACCTGCTTAACAAGCGCGCCGGCCACTCGCTGGTCATACGCGGGCTGAAGCCCGAGGCCAAGATGGGGCTCTACGACGCCAGGCGCGAGGAGCAGATCTTCGAGAAGATCGACGCCTGCAACGATGGCCCGCTGTTCAACGAGAACCTGCGCGAGATATACACGACCATCCTGAAGGTGATGAAGGAGACGCCCTCCCTATGAGCAACGAAGAACCAAAGGTGGCGCCGCTGCCCGACCTGGGCCAGCGCACCGACGAGATAACCATATACGCGGGCCCCTGCTCGGTCGAGGGCCCCGAGATGTTCGACGAGGTGGCCCAGTGCGTCAAGGGACTCGGCCTCAAGTGGATCCGCGGCGGCGCGTTCAAGCCCCGCACCAACCCGCATTCCTTCCAGGGCCTTGGCGAGGAGGCCCTGCAGATAATGAAGGACGCAGGCGACAAGCATGGCCTGCTCACGCTGACCGAGGTGATGGACAGCGCGCACTGCGAGCTGGTGCATTCCTACGTGGACGGCCTTCAGGTGGGCGCGCGCAACTTCCAGAACTTCTCGCTTCTGAAGAAGATCGGCCAGGTCACGGCCGAATCGCACAAGATGGTGCTGTACAAGCGCGGCTTCGCGGGCACCATCGCCGAGTGGCTGGCCGCATGCGACTACATATCCGACTGCGGCAACGACAACATCGTGCTGTGCGAGCGCGGGATCCGCACGTTCGAGACGGCCACGCGCTTCACGCTGGACATCGCGGCCGTGCCAGTCATCCACAAGCAGTCGCTCTACCCGGTGTGCATCGACGTGTCGCACCCTGCGGGGCAGCGCGACCT
>CABVEH010000236.1 GCA_902497215.1 uncultured Eggerthellaceae bacterium
GGTCCTCCCCCACTACGTACGTGCTGCAATACCGCTCGAGCCATTCGGAATAGGACATCCCGTCGTCGAGTATCTTGGCGTAGTACTTCGCGACGTCGTTGCGAAGCAGGTAGGGGCTTATCCTGTCATGTTTCAGGTTGACTATGTAAAGCGCGTAATATTCCGAGCTCAGGCTCTCGATGATCTCGGAGCGGCGCTCGCTCCTCTCCTCGGCCTCCCTGAGCACCGTTATGTCTTCCAGGAACCCCATCGCGAACCTGTCGGTGGTTCCCGCATGCGACAGGCTAACCCTCAGCCACTTCCCGTTGCGCGCCTTCTCCTCGCACAGGATGCGGTCGCATTCCGCGCCGAACTCGAGAAGGGTGCCGAGTATGCGTTCCTGCGACTCGTCCGGGAACACGGCGCGCACGAACTCGCGCACGTTCGAGTAATGCTCGTCGAACTTGGCCCCGCAGCATTCCCTGGCCGCGTCGGTCATGAACACGTACCCCGTGCCGGGCTCGTAGAAGAACATGCCCGCCAGCATGCTTTCCATGGCGTAGTGCGCGCTTGAGATCCAGCTGGTCACGTCGCGCACCTCGTATCCGCAGTAGCCCTCGCATATGGGGAACACGACCACGCTTTCGAAGGAGTTGTACGCCCTGTTGACCACCTCGAACTCGCTGCGTTCGCCGAAGAAGGCAGCGCGGTGGAACCTTTCAAGCCAGATGCTGTCGCCGTCGGCCCAAAGCTCGTAGACGTTCACTCCCATGAAGTCTGCGGGCCTGCAGCCGAACAGCGCAGCCATGTCTTCGTTTAGATACCGTATGATCGCGTCGTAAGGCTTGCCCTTCGAGTCGAGCAACACCTCCGATATCCCCAGAGGCCTGTTCACGCAATCGAAAGCCGTGATGCAGCTTTCAAGTACCCGGTCCACGAGCTCCTCCTAACTCTTTGGCTTGAAATCTCCCGGAAAGGGAACAACACGCGACACACCGACCCCCTTGCCCAGCTATTCCCCTAGCAGGGAGTCAAGGAATCCGAACAGCTTCTCAACCTCGATGGGTTTGGGAAGATGCCCGTTCATGCCGCATTCGAGGGCCTTGTCGCGGTCCTCGTCGAACGCGTCGGCCGTGACGGCGAGTATGGGTATGCCGGCAAGCACGGGGTCGTCGAACGCACGGATGGCCTTCGCCGCCTCGTAGCCGTTCATGACCGGCATCTGTATGTCCATGAGCACCAGGTCGAAGTGGCCCGGGCCCATCTCAAGCAATCTGTCCAAGGCGTCCTGTCCGTCGACCGCCTTGTCCACCTGGAACCCGGCGTCGAGCAGCAGGTCCTCGGCTATCTCGCGGTTCAGCATGTTGTCGTCGACCAGCAGGATGCGGTACTTCGCCGCGCGTTCGGGCGTGAACGCGACGATGCTCTCGCCGCACTCGGAGCCGTCGTCCTGCGGCGCCTCGGCGATGCGGAACGTCAGCTTGACGACGAAGCGGGACCCCTTGCCAAGCTCGCTTTGGACCTCGACGGTGCCGTTCATCATGTCGACCAGGCTCTTCACTATCGCCATGCCCAGGCCGCTGCCCTGTATGCCGCTGATGGTCTGCGTGCGCTCGCGCTCGAACGGGTCGAAGATGTGCTCGATGAAGCCGGGCGACATGCCGATGCCCGTGTCCTCGACCTCGATGCGGTACGTCCCAAGCCCTGCGGGCGAACCCGGAAGCTCCTGCACGGTGGCGCGGACGCTTCCGCCTGCGTTCGTGAACTTGAGGGAGTTGCCGAGCAGGTTCAGAAGCACCTGGTTCACCTTCAGGCGGTCGCACACCACGTCGGCATGCCGGACGCCCGAGGTGTCCATGGAAAGGCTCAGCCCCTTGCTTGCGGCCTCGTGCTGCAGCATGGAGTACAGGTCGTCGAAGACGGTGGTCAGGCTGCAGCAGCTTTCGTCGAGCGTGACCTTGCCCTGCTCGATGCGGCTCATGTCCAGGATGTCGTTTATAAGGTTCAGCAGGTGGTCGCTGGACGCCTTGATCTTCTCGAGGTAGCCCTCCACCTTGTCGGTCTGGTCGATGTGGTTCGACGCCAGCGTGGTGAAGCCGACGATGGCGTTCATGGGGGTGCGGATGTCGTGCGACATGTTCAGAAGGAACGCGCTCTTGGCGGCGTTGGCCCGGTTCGCGTTGCCCAGCGCCTCTTCAAGAAGCGCCTTCTGCTCCAGCTCTTCGCGGATCTGCTGGTCAACGTTGCGGAAGCCGATCACGACCTCGCGGTGGTCCTTCCAGTTGCCGAAGCGCACGACCGTGGCCTGGCGGTACTGGACGACGCTTCCCCTGTGGGCGCGGTACAGCTTGTCGAACCTCTCGCGCAGCTTCAGCTCGGCCATTATCCCATCGGCGGACAGGACGTCCCGCAGCATCTGCTTGTCGTCCTCGTGCACGCGCGCGTCGATGTACGCCCCTATGGTGCGGCCGAGTGAGGTATCGCCGCGGAATATCCTCTCCAGCTCGCTGTCCTCGCCGGAAGCCAGCCTGAGCAGGTCGCCCCTGCC
>CABVEH010000237.1 GCA_902497215.1 uncultured Eggerthellaceae bacterium
AGCCGTCGGCAAGCTGAAGGAGAAGTTCTGGTCGCAGGCATGCGACGAGTACCTGAAGCGCCTTGGGCCCTATGCATCCGTCGAAGTGCGCGAGCTTCCCGACATAGACCCTTCGAAGGCGGGCGGCGAACGCAAAGCCGTGCAGCAGGAAAGCCAGGCCATCCTTTCGGCCCTCCCCGAAGGCGCGCTGACATGCCTGCTGGACATCGACGGCAAGCTGGCCACAAGCGAAGGCCTGTCCGAGCTGCTGGACGAATGCTCGCTTAGCGGAAGAAGCCGCGTATGCTTCGTGATCGGCGGCTCATGCGGCGTCAGCGAGGAAGTGCGCAAGGCGGCCGACCGCCGCATCTCGTTCGGACGCATCACGCTTCCGCACAACCTGGCGCGCGTCGTGCTGCTGGAACAGATATACCGCGCGTTCAAGATCTCGCGCAACGAGCCCTACCACAAATAGGCCACGATGCGTCGAGCGTAACCCCACCCCTGCGGGTTCCGACCGCATCCTAGTCCCCGAAGATCTTGCGGTCATTGCGCAGGCGCTCGGCCTTGCCGCGGCTTTCCTCCCATTCGCGACACGCCGCAAGCGTGGCCTCGTCGCCCGCTTCCACCTTCTCGTGGAAGGCGATGCAGTAGCCGGCCAGACCCGCCGTCCGCTTCTCCAGCGCGTCGCGTCCCTTCACGGCGAACGACATCTTGAACGCATCGAATATGCCGCGGTCGTCCTTCACCGCGACGCCCGACCCTGTCCACATGCGTATGGCATGCGCCAGGTAACGGTCGTCGGGGTCGGCTGAGAATGCGTCTTCCACCTTCGACCAATAGGTGTCGTACAAATACGACTTGTCGTCGAACTCGGGGCGCATGAGCAGGAAGTTGCGCACCAGGTCGGGGGTGGAAAGCGGCAACCCCTTGGAGTTCAGCGACTCGAAGACCGTCTGCTGGCGGTCGGTCGCCTCCATCAGCACCTCGACGATGTAGAGCTGGGCGACGCCTCGCTCGAACGCGTCGAAGTCGAAGCCCTCGGCGTCCATCCGGTCGCGGAACCACTCGTACGATTCCACCACCAGCTTCGAATACTCCTCGTCGGCCGCCGGCTTCTCGCCGATGCCCTCAAGCCACCGAAGCGTCGGGGCGTCCGCGCGCGACAGAACCAGCTTGCAGGCGTCACCGTCAGGAAGCGCAAGCCTCAGGAAGACGTCTGCCACCTCGTCGGGGCCCATGCCGTCGAACGTCTTCCCCGATTCCTCCAGCCAGCTGCGCACGGCGCACATCATCAAGGTGAACGTGGTCATGCGCTGTTGGCCGTCGATCAGGTCCAGCTGCCGCACGCCTTCGTAGTGCGAGGCGCCCTTGCTGAAGAAGACCATTCCCATGAAGTGCGGCCTGCCGGCACGCCCTGCTTCCATAAGGTCGTCCCAGAACTCGCGCAGCTGCGGGCGCGTCCACGAGTAGACGCGCTGGTACACGGGGACCACCAGCTGCTTGTCCGGCGCTCCCACGAAATCGGTCAGTTTCGTCTGCTTCACCTGCATGGCGGTCGCCTCCTAAAGCTCGCGTCCCATGGCGCGCAGCTCTTGGCGGACGCGCTCGGCGTATTCCTCGTTGTCGGCCTTCTTCAGCTCGTACCCCGATGTGAGCGTTTGGGCGCCGTTGGTGGCCCATGGCATCGAACGGAACTTCTTCACGGCGTGGTAGCGGTAGTTCTCGGCCCATATCATCGCGAACGACCGCAGCTCGTTAAGCACGGGCTCGAGGTCGCCGGCGTACTCGTCGTCATAGTAGCGCTTGAACGCGGAATAGACGTCCTCGGGCGTGCGGGCGCGCACCTTCGTGAAGCGCACGGAAAGCCACGCCTTGATCATCGTGTCCAGCTTCAGGGAACCCGGGTCGGGATCGAAGACGCCCTCTATCACCGTCCAGTACTCCACGTACAGCCTCGCCTGCTCGTCGTGCGATTCGCTGGCCAGCAGGTAGTTCCTCACCATGTCGCCGATGTTCAGCTTCAACCCCTTCGAGTTCAGGCTTTCGAACACCGCCTGCGCGTCGTCCTCGGGCCCCATCTGGGCCATGACGACGTTCAGGTTCTGCAGGCCTCTCCAGAAGAGCGCGGAATCGAACCCGTCCTGGTCCATCAGCGACTGGAAGTATGCCAGGTTATGGGAGATGTTGTGCGAAGGGATGCCGTCGGGGGAAGCCCCGGCGACCGCCTTGGCCATGGAAGCCTCGTCGAGCCTCGAAAGCGCGAGCTTGGGGCGCAGCTGGCCGATGACGTCAGCGCCGGCAGCCTCGCCCGCGTCTTCGGCATTCGCGACTGTCAGATACGTGGAATCTACCGTTTCGGCGTCGAGGCCTTCGCGTGCGTGTTCCGGGTGGCTTCGAAGGTGGTTGCGCAAGGCCGCCAGCATCAGCGTCACCGTGGTCATGCGCTGCTGCCCGTCGACGATGGACATCGCGCCTGACCCATCGGGTTCGTAGAGGATCGTGCCCGAGAAGTGGCCCTCGTCGCGCCGCCCGGCGCGGAGGA
>CABVEH010000238.1 GCA_902497215.1 uncultured Eggerthellaceae bacterium
TCAATGCAACGTGACAAAAGACCCGACCTCTGTCACCCGAACGTCCCCCGACACGCCACCGTCTGCAAGTAATACAGCAGCGTGCTTTACGAAAGAATGACGCGAGCGTTGTGGTTCAGATGCGCTTTTTGTATATAGTACGAATGTTCGCATCAAAGGAATGCCGCGTATTGTAGAATAGCGTCAGCGCAACAACGTAGAACACGAGGCCAGGGAAGGGGGATCCATGCCTGACAAGCCGGAGAAGAATCCAAGGATGAACGACGAGCACAACGAGCCGTCGTACGACTACCTGAAAAGGGCTCAGGAGGCCAACGATTCGGGTGACTTCCTGCTCAGCATGTACCTTTACCTGGCTGCCTTCCAGAAGTCGAACAGCCTCGGGGGCGAACCCACCGAGGCGGCCATATTCGGGCTGAAGCAGGCTTGGGCCATAGCATGCGCCAACAAGGAACGCCAGCTTGCCGAGTACATCTTCGAGCTGATGGAGCCATACCTTAACGCCGCCGAGATCGAGATGTGCGCCGACCAGCTGCAGAACCTCACGCTGGACAAGCTCGAGGAGTTCGGCCTCACGCGCGAAGACCTCGAGGACATGGCCCAGATGATAACCGACGACATAATGGGCGACGTCGGCCCCATGGTCAGGCTCGACGGCATCGGGAAGTTCGACGGCATCGGCATAAGGAAGGTGCCTCTCGATATGCCATCCGGCGCCAGCGCTTCCCAAAGCAAGGCCGAGGCATCCACCGATCTCGCGAAATCGCAGGCAGCGTCCGACGATCCGTCCGAGCTGGCAGCCATCGAGGGTGAGGTACAAGAGGCCTTCGCCGACGACGGCGACGCATTGAACTACGACCGCATCGTCGGCTACGAGTCCACGGTCGAAATGATGCGCGACTTCGGCATCGGGATGAACGACGACCCCAGGTTCCAGCAGCTCGTAGGCATGCTGAACGCCCGCCATGGCCTCGATAAGCGCCCCGCGCCCGATTCGATGCTGTTCAGGGCGCACGCCCGCGAGGACGCGAACAGGTTCATGATGGCCACGCTCGGCGAGCTCGACCTTCCTTCGGTCCACATGCGCATGGAAGAGAACTTCCAGGGCATGCCTGTGCTGTGCATCAGTGCCAGGTCCATAGACATCCCGTCCCCAAGCTCGCTGTCAAGCGTGTTCTCCAAGGGCGGCGTGCTCGTTCTGGAAGACCTCGACCTTTGGGAATCCCCGTCCATGGACGTGCCGGACGACGGAAGCTCGTTCTTCCTCATGCAGATGACGCGCGGCGCCCGCGAGGCCGTCAACCTCGTAAGAAGTGCGGTAGACAACCCCGATGTGTACGTCATCGCGACGGCTTCGATGGAAGGCCCCATAGACGACTTCTTCCTCGACCTGCTCGAACCGCTATCCCTGGTTGACATCGACTTCCCCAACGACGAGGAACGCAACCTCATCTGGATGGACATCGCCAAGGAACATCCCTCCATACGCAGCATCAACAGGCGCGACCTGGTCAAGTATTCGGCCAACCTGGCGCGCTACGACATCTACATGGCTGCGCGCGAGGCCATCGAGGAAGCCTACAAGATCGGGCTTATGACGAGGCGCTACCATCCGGTGTCCCGCGACAACATCTTCGACAAGCTGGCAGCGTACCAGCCGCTCGACTCCAGCGAATACACCGAGCTCGAAGACGAGGTCGTGCGCGACTTCCAGTCCGACTTGAACCACATCGACGACCTTCTGGGCGACCTGTGACGAATCGCGTGACGACGTTCTAGGGGACAGTTCTTCATGGGGATCATAGACGCCTTCCTCGTCGGCATAGGCTTGTCGATGGACGCCTTCGCCGTGTCCGTGTGCAAGGGCACCGAGGCGCGAGACATAAACTGGAAGCGTGCCCTTGTAGCGGCGTTCGCGTTCGGGTTCTTCCAGGCCGGAATGCCGTTGCTGGGATGGCTGCTCGGGTCTTCCGTGCAGTCTTTCATCGAGCCTGTAAGCGACTGGGTTGCGTTTGCCCTCTTGGCGGCCATAGGCGCCAAGATGATATGGGACGCATTCCACGACGACGCCTGCGAATGTACGTCGAAGGACAGCCGCAGCCGTTTTCTGGCCGAGACGCTTCTTCTCGCGATAGCGACCAGCATCGACGCGTTCGTCGCAGGCATCTCGTTCGCGATGGCCGGCGTTGCTGACATATGGGTGACGGTGCTCGTGATCGGCGTCACCACGTTCGCGTTCTCTTTGGTTGGGACGGTCGTCGGAAACAAGTTCGGCGCGCGTTTCGAGAAGGGCGCGACCATCGCCGGCGGCGTGTGCCTCATCCTGCTAGGCGTGAAGATCCTCGTCGAGCACTTCCTTGGATAACGGACGAAAGGTAAGCCCTTCTGCGGGCCTGCATGCCTACTCGAAATCCTTGCGAGGCGCTGCGAAGATTGGATGGGGCGTATGAAGCGAAGATTCGACTTAGCTCAGGATGGTTTCAGGTAGCCGCAGCAAATAGCATTTTATCTGCTCTTCGCCTT
>CABVEH010000239.1 GCA_902497215.1 uncultured Eggerthellaceae bacterium
GCCTGTGACCACGCCCGACCTGTACGAGGAGTACCCGCTGATCATGATCACTGGCGCCCGCACCACCTCGTTCTTCCACTCCGAGCACAGGCAGATCCCCTACCTGCGCCAGCTGACCCCCGACCCGTGGGTGCAGATCAACCCGAAGACCGCCGCGGAGCACAACATCTCCGAGGGCGACTGGGTGTGGATCGAGAACCATCGCGGCCGCTGCCGCCAGCGCGCACGCATAACCTGGGAGGTTTCCGAGAAGGAGATCGCCGCGCAGCATGGCTGGTGGTTCCCCGAGCAGGACGGCGCAGAGCCCAACCTCTACGGCTTCCGCCAGTCCAACATCAACCAGCTTCTGGCGAACAAGCCCGGCCGCACCGGCTTCGGCGCCGACCTTAAGTGCACGCTTGCGAAAATCTACCGCTGCAGCGAGGAGGACCTGTAATGTCACAACTTGGAATACTAGTCGACTACCAGTACTGCACCGGCTGCTACTCCTGCGAGGTCGCATGCCAGGCCGAGCACGAGTTCCCGCTCGAGCAGTGGGGCGTCAAGGTCATGACGAACGGTCCATGGCCCATCCGCACCGAGGACGGCACGCCGACCGACCAGTACGTGTACGACAACATCCCGTCGTTCACCAGGCTCTGCGACCTGTGCGCCGAGCGCCGCTCGAAGGGCAAGCTTCCCAGCTGCGTGTTCCACTGCCAGGCGAAGTGCATGGAGTTCGGAACCGTGCAGGAGCTTTCGAAGAAGCTCGACGAGAAGCCCGAACAGTACCTCTGGGTGCCTCCCTGCGGAGGGCAAGAGTAACGACGCCAAACAACCAGTTGAAGGAGGAAGACATGGCAGACGGAATGGAAGACATCGTTGAGCGCCTCGACCACGTCGACGTGCGCGCTCCCCGCGAGTTCAGCCATACGGTCACCCCGCTCGAGCGCGAGCAGGGCAGGATCGACTGGCGCGTACGGTGCTCGGAGAACATGCGCAAGATGAAGGACCACGTAGTCAACCCGATCTACCAGAAGTAATCGCATGAACCTGTTCTGTGGCGCCTCTCCCGCGAGGCGCCACAGACAGCCAATCGAGGGGCTCGGATGCGAACGTCTCGATTGGCTGCTATAGCAGCAGAATCCAGCGCGCCAAGCATTTCCAGGGACCGACAGGAGGCCGAAATGGACGTTGCTATGCTGAGGGAAGAAGTGCGGAACGCTCCGATAGGCGAGCGTGCCAGGCTCGACAAGATCGTCAACCTCGTCACCGTGATCGACAACATCAAGCCCGAATACGTCGCGGCCCTAGAAGCGGCCGAGGGCTACCAGGACTTCCTGACGGCCGTCTACGAGGACGAGTCGAGCAAGAACACGCTGGAGTGGGCCGAGATCGCAAAGCTCAAGAGGCAGAACTGGCTGCGCTTCTTCGAGCCCAAGCTGCTGGTTCAGAACCTGCGCATGAAGACGGACGGCCTTCCCTTGCAGATGGGGTCGGGCGTGGTGCTTGCACCCACGGGAAGCCGCGACAACATTGCAAACCTCTACCTGTTCCCCTACGGCGGCTTCAACAAGAACGCTGCCGAGTTCGTCACCTCGATAGGCGGCACCTTCACGGTGGCGGACTACGAGTTCTTCGGCATATACGGGCTTTACAAGTACCGCAGCAACGTGATCTTGGAGGAATGGGAGCCCGAGCGAGACCCCGTGCACGTGCCTGACCCGCTGAACTAGGAGGCATCCATGAGCCGGAAGAGGAAGATGACGCCCTCCGAGAAGGCCTCGGCCAGGTGGGACGACGATGCGGCCATGCACGCGTCCGACGAGCCTTCGGCTGAGGAGAAGCCGGCCAACGGCGACCACTTCATCATCTCGCTGGCGCTGATAGGGATCGTTGCCATAGCGGCCATCGTGTTCACCACCATGCAAGGCGGAGTTCCTTTTTAGTACTTCGTCCTACCGGACGAAGTACTACTAAACGCTGCGCGGACGCCCCAGCGGTTCTCCTTCGCCCTCCAAGGAACTCTCGGCGTACCCAAGTACGCCTTCGGTTCCTTTCGCGCGAATTAGAACCACTGTAGGCGCCGCTCGCTCACTTGCCAATCATGCAGCGTTTTAGAAGAAGTCAAACTTTTCTTGTTGACGTAGGAGCGCAGCTTGCTGCGCCCGCGAAAAAGCCCCGGCGCTTGCGCTAGGGGACGCAAGGGCCGGGGCATTGGGAGTGGCGGACGTTTTCCAAGTCGTTCCGCCTGCTGCTGCGTGTCGGGAGCGCCCGTTCTTCGGGAGTTGCTAGCCACGGTCGTCCTGAAGGAAAGGTTTCGGCTCCTGTAGGCTTTGTCAGCAATAACAAGGTACGCCCTGTGGCGGTATTAGACATCCCCCGAAAGGTATTGATTGCGGGATGAAGCTTGGAATCCCTGCGAAACAAGGGGTGATTTTGCTAAGACCCGTGGTTTAGTCTGACGTTGGATTGAACAGGGGACGTTAAGCGTGACAGTGGTCGGGTCATTTGTCACATTGCGCATCGCCGTC
>CABVEH010000240.1 GCA_902497215.1 uncultured Eggerthellaceae bacterium
GAACTAACTCGGGAGGACGGGAGCATCCGCCGAGAAATCCGCTTGCGAGTGGATTTCTCGGCTCCTTTGGCTTACCTCGCATCCACCCCTTCGCGCGCCAACATATGCGTTACCGAACCGTGAAGTTTATCTGTAATCGGCTCGAAAAGTTGCAGTTTGCGCCGTTGGGGGCGCATAATCGTTCCGTGGCAAAATCAACAAAACCGCAACACGCCGCCTTTTCTGCAAGCAAATGACGCACATAAGAGAGCAACTGACATGAGAAACGATACGCAGAATTCGCATGCTATCGAGCAATCGGCGGTAAGGAAGGCGGTTTCCGCGGCCGTCGCGGCAGCCCTCGTCGCCTCCTTCGGAGCGCCCGCAATCGCGATAACGGCAAACCCCGCCGAGGCATTCGCCGACGAGGCCCAGGTCGCCGTGCAGCAGACGGCGCCCGAATCCGATGCAGCCGAGCAGCCTTCCGAGGACGCATCTTCCGCGGCCCCCGATTCCAGCGACGCCACGGCGTCGGACCCTTCCGTTCCCGCCACGGACGAACCAGCGGCGCCGCGCCCCGAGGGCGTGATCAACGCCACGGTCCCGCTCGCGACCACCGGAACGCCCTCGCCTGTCACCGAAGAGGCGGCCGCCGAAGCCGTCGAAGAGGAAGCCTCCTGGGAGGACACCACCCCCGAATGGAACTGGCCCCTCACCGAGGACGGCTACGTCGCCTGGGACGGCACGGTCGTCGCCAACGCGGCTCGCAAGGGCATCGACGTAAGCCAGCATCAGGGCTGGATAAACTGGGAGTCCGTCAAGGCCCAGGGCATCGACTTCGCCATCATCCGCTGCGGATACGGCTCCGACATGACCGAGCAGGACGACAGCTTCTGGTCGTACAACGTGGCCGAATGCGAGCGCCTGGGCATCCCCTACGGCGTCTATCTCTACTCCTACGCCACGAGCGTCGAGGAAGCCGCCAGCGAGGCGGCGCATGCCCTGCGCATGATCAAAGGCCACACGCCCGACCTTCCCGTCTACCTCGACCTGGAAGACAAGGTGCAGTCGCGCGACGAGTCCGTGCGGCCCATACTCCCGCAGATCGCGTCGACCTTCTGCGAGACCATGCGCCAGGCAGGATACAAGCCCGGCGTCTACGCCAACACCTACTGGTGGACCCACTACCTGACCGACCCCGTCTTCGACGGCTGGGAGAAGTGGGTGGCCCAGTACAACACCTCCTGCGAATACCAGGGAACATACAAGGTGTGGCAGGCTTCTTCCAAGATGACGCTCGACGGCACCACGTCCAGGTACGTCGACGTCAACTTCGACCTCGGAGGCCGTTTCCGCGACGTCGACTACGGCGCTTCCTACGTCGTTGACGGCTCGCTGGACTACGTGACGTCCGCCGGTCTCATGGGCCCCTCTGGCGGCGCATTCGACTTCAGGCCTGCCGACGCGGCAACGCGCGCCCAGGCCGTCGAGCTGCTGTACAACATGGCCGGCCGCCCCGCCGTGGGCTTCGCCGGCGTCGGCAACCCGGCCAACAACACGCTTCCCTTCGACGACGTGGCCGTCGACTCCCCCTACTGCGACGCGATCCGCTGGGCACGAAGCATAGGCATGATCGGCAACACCTCCGCCGATTCCGCGCATTTCGCGAACGTGTTCAACCCCGACACCCCTCTCACGCGCGAGGAGGCGTGCACGATGCTTCAGGCATACGTGCAGAACTCGGGCATCGAAACGCTGTACAACCCCGTCAGCCTCATCACCATCACGGACGGTTTCTCGGTGTCGCCGAAGGCCATCGACTCGGTAGGCTGGGCGGTTGGAAACGGCGTGCTTCCGCTGGAATCCGCGGACGGCCTGCGCATGGTAAGCCCTCAAGGGCAGGTGAACCGCGCGTCCATGGCGCAGCTGCTGCACAACACCTGGAAGCTTTTCCAGGTTTAGCCCAAGCGCAACATAGCTGCAAGAAGAGCCGGCCGAGTGCCGGCTCTTTTCTTCTTGACGTGCTGCTCTCGTTTTCATAATATAGAACATACATTCGTGCGAACATTTGTATGGGTGATGCGTCATGGACATCATTTCGAAGCTGGAAATACTCGCGGACGCCGCGAAGTACGACGTCGCCTGCACTTCTTCCGGCATCGATCGAAGCGGCGAGAAGGGCAAGCTGGGCGCGTCGTCCGTGGCCGGGTGCTGCCACAGCTTCACGGCCGACGGGCGCTGCGTGACGCTTCTGAAGGTGCTCATGACGAACGCCTGCGCATTCGACTGCGCATACTGCGCCTGCAGGTCCAGCAACGCCGAAATGACGCGCGTGGCCTTCACCCCTCGCGAGCTGGCCGACCTGACCATCGGGTTCTACAGGCGAAACTACATCGAGGGGCTGTTCCTCAGCTCGGGCGTGCTGGGAACGCCCGACGACACCACCGAGCGCATGATCGAGGTGCTGCGCATCCTGCGCGAAGAATACGGCTTCCGCGGCTACATCCATGCGAA
>CABVEH010000241.1 GCA_902497215.1 uncultured Eggerthellaceae bacterium
ACGATCAGCGTGGCGGTGCCAAGGGTGTTCATGGAGTCGCGCGTCACGGGGTCGCTGGCCTACACCGCGCTCGGCGTCGTGCTCGTCGGGTTCGGCCTGGTGCTTGCCGCCTCCGTGGTCACCCTGCTTTTCCACCCGCCGTTCAACAAGGACGGCTCGTTCAAATGACGTTAGAATGTAGGCATTCGTAACTGCGAACGAAGGGAATCCGATGCCATCGACAGTTCTCGTCGGCACCCAGTGGGGCGACGAAGGCAAGGGAAAGATCACAGACCTGATCGCCAGCGATTTCGACTACGTCGTGCGCTTCCAGGGAGGCAACAACGCCGGGCACACCGTCATCCACGGCGACACCAAGCTTGCGCTGCACCTCATGCCGTCGGGGGTCATGTACGAGAACGCGGTGCCGGTCATCGGCAACGGCGTCGTTGTTGACCCTGGCGTCCTGGTGAAGGAGATGGCGCTGCTGGAGGCCGAAGGCATCAGCTGCGAGCGCCTGAAGATCAGCTGCGACGCTCACGTCATCATGCCGTACCACAAGGTGCTCGACGGCGCCGAGGAGAAGCGCCTGGGCAACAACCAGATAGGCACCACCAAGCGCGGCATCGGCCCGTGCTACCAGGACAAGATCGCCCGCAAGGGCATCCGCGTGCAGGACCTTCTGGACGAGAAGATCTTCCGCCTGAAGCTCGAGACGGCGCTCCAGCAGAAGAACGCGGTGCTGCAGAAGATCTACGGGCTGCAGACCTACACCGTCGAAGAGATCTGCGACGAGTACCTGCCCTACGCCCGCATACTCAAGCCTTACATGGCCGAGACCGCGCACATGCTGAACTCGGCGCTGTCGCAGGGCAAGAACGTGCTCTTCGAAGGCGCGCAGGGAACCTTGCTGGACATCGACCACGGCACATACCCCTACGTCACTTCGTCAAGCTGCACCTCCGGCGGTGCATGCACGGGCGCGGGCGTGGGGCCTGTGGCGGTGGACAGGGTGCTGGGCATATCCAAGGCCTACGTCACGCGCGTGGGAGGCGGCCCGTTCCCAACCGAGCTGAAGTTCCCCGAGGACGGGGGAGTGGGGCAGGAAGCTGCCGACGGCGCGCTGCTTTGCGAAGCCGGTCACGAGTTCGGGGTCACCACCGGGCGCAAGCGTCGTTGCGGATGGTTCGACGCCGTCATCGCACGCTACGCTGCCGAGGTGAACGGGCTCACCGACATAGCCATGACGAAGCTCGACGTGCTTTCCGCGTTCGACACCGTGAAGGTGTGCGTGGCCTACGAATGCGAGGGCGAGCGCTACGACTACTTCCCAATGCAGCAGTCGGTCCTGTTCCATGCGAAGCCCGTCTACGAGGAGCTTCCTGGGTGGAAGGGCTGCGACATCACGGGCTGCAAGACCTACGAAGAGCTCCCCGAGAACACCCGCGCCTACATCGAGCACCTGGAACAGATAGTGGGCGTTCCGATAACCATAGTGTCGGTGGGCGCCGACAGGGACCAGACGATCATGAGGGGATGGGAATGATGAAGGTTCTCGTACTTGGCTCGGGCGGCCGCGAGCACGCCATAACCTGGGCGCTTGCGAAGTCGCCGAACGTCGAGGCCATCTGGGTTGCGCCGGGCAACGGCGGCACGGCTTCGGTGCGTCTGGCCTCGTCGGACGAACCGGTCGAAAACGTCGCACTCGACCCCATGTGCGCCCAGGCCGTGAAGGCGTTCGCCGAATCGAACGGCGTCGACCTTGTGGTCATAGGCCCCGAGGCTCCGCTGGTTGCTGGCGTGGCCGACGTGCTGCGCGGCGAAGGCATCGCGGTGTACGGCCCGAATGCGGCCGACGCCCGGCTTGAGGGCTCGAAGGAGTTCGCCAAGAAGTTCATGGACGAAAACGCCATCCCCACCGCCGCATATGCAAGCTTCACCGAGGCCGCTCCTGCGCTCGAATACGTTCGCGAGCAGGGCGCTCCCATCGTCATCAAGGCCGACGGGCTTGCCGCAGGCAAGGGCGTCGTGGTGGCCGAAACGCTCGAAGACGCCGAGGACGCCGTTCGCGCGTGCTTCGACGGCGCATTCGGCGAGGCCGGCGCGAAGGTGGTCGTCGAGGAATGCATGCGCGGCCCCGAATGCTCCATGCTCTCGTTCGTGACGGGAGGCCGCAGCTTCCCCATGGCGCCGTCGCAGGACCATAAGCGCGCCTACGAGGGCGATACCGGCCCCAACACCGGCGGCATGGGGGTGTATTCGCCCGTGCCCATCGTGCGCGACGACGAGATGGATGCCATGGTGGACATCATGCAGACGGCCGCCGCGGCCGTGCCCGACTACCGTGGCACCCTGTACGGCGGGTTCATGCTTACCGACGACGGCCCGAAGATCGTGGAATACAACGTCCGCTTCGGCGACCCCGAGACGCAGGTCGTGCTTCCCAGGCTCGAAAGTGACCTGGCCGAGGCCATGATGGCCGTGGCCGAAGGCCGAGCCGGCGCCTCTTC
>CABVEH010000242.1 GCA_902497215.1 uncultured Eggerthellaceae bacterium
GCCAGGCCAGCACGCAGCCGTGACGCATCCGCTCATCGATTTTCGGCCAATTCGGCCCAATCAGGCCCAAAAATTAATACTCAAACGAGAATAATCGACATGTTGATGCCTCGAATCCAGCTCAGAAGACGAGCCTCGCAGCCGAATTCGTATATCCCTATGCACCACCACGACACTTGTGCAGTAAATGTCGGGAAGGACACAGCGCGGCACAAATGGGATGCGCACCGGGCAATTTCGCGTATAATCGACCGAGTAGCAAACCCAACAGGCAAAACAGCTGCTGCACAACCAGGAAAAAGGAGCATTTACATGAAGGCAATCAGCAAGGTAGTCGCAGTGCTCGCGGTCAGCGCGCTGGCATTCGGCATGTTCGGCTGCTCGAGCTCTGAGCAGACCACCACGAACGCCGACGAGGCGCAGACCTACACCAGCGAGGAAATCAAGGCCACCGACATCACCGTCGAGAAGAGCGGCTATTCCGAGGTCTCCCAGACCACCATCGACGCGGACGGCAACGAGGTCCAGGTTCCCGCCATCGACTTCGCGTTCCTCGTTAAGAACAGCAACACCGGCTACGTCGCCCAGAACGTTCCGTTCAACGTCAACGGCTACAACGCCAACGGTGAAATCGTCTTCAGCGGCGGCGCCACCTGCATGTACATCTATCCCGGCATCGACACTGCGGTCTCCGGCACCACCACCATTTCTCCTGCCGAGGGCGTCGACACCACCATCGCCGAGTTCACCGTCGAGCCTCTGATGTCCACCGTCGAGTGGCTGAAGACCGGCCTTTCCGACGCTGACATCGCCGGCATGTTCACGGTCGAGAACGCAACCGCCGAGCGCACCGAGACCGGCCTGAACGTCAGCGCCACCGTCACGGGCGACCTCGCCGACGGCGACAAGATCTACAAGGTGGCCGACCTCGAGAACACGCTCGAAGGCCACTGCATCGCCATCTTCACCGACGCCGATGGCAACATCCTCTTCGGCAGCGACTCCACCAACGTGCTGATCGACCAGACCACGCTCGACAGCATCCAGTCCACCGAGGGCGGCGACGCGGCTCCGCTGAACAACGTGTCCATCACGATTTCCGACGCCCCCGAGTACGCCGACTTCCAGATCTACGTGATGCCCGGCCTGTAAGCCGACATCGAACCAGCCGGCTTGAGCTGGCAAAGCGCAACATGGCAACGGCCGCGGATCTCGCGGCCGTTGTTTTTATGTGGTGGAAACCCCGTCTTGCTGGTTGTTCTATACTGTTATAGCCCTTTGACGCCTGCGTCCTGCACGTTTGGCCGCATGCTAGGCCTGCAGGGCGAGGGCGGAAACCAACGCACTGAGAGGCGAACATGAAAACACTGTCCAAGATCGCAGCAGTCGTCGCTTCGGCAGCACTCGCCCTGTCGGCGCTCGGGTGCTCCTCCGCGCAGACTTCGACGCAGTCGGCTCCAGGGTTCGAAGCCCAGGACATCCAAGTCAATGACCCCGGTTTTGCAATAACCGACGAAGGCAAGCTTCGCTATGCGTTCGTCGCGGTCAACCCCAACGACGGGCACGTCGCACAGGACGTCATATTCACCATCGAGGCATACGACGCCAGCGGCTCGATGATCGCCGGCGGCGGCGAGACCATCTCCATGTTGTATCCGGGCGTCGAGACTCCAGGCGCGGGCGAGGCCGACCTTTTCTCGTCCAGCACCGACACGCCCGAGGTGGCCAGCCTTTCTATCGTTCCCATGATGGACTCGGTCACCTGGTCCGACACCGGCGTGACCAACGACCAGATCGAGTCCGCCATAGAAATCGTCAGCCCCCACATGTCGACGTCCGACGACGGAAGCATCGCCATCAATGCAGGAATCAAGCTGAAGGCCGAAGGAGAGGGCCAGCCCCTGGGCGGCAAGGACGTCGAGGTTCGCGCCATCGCGCTGCTGTTCGACAAGTCGGGAAGCGCCCTGTGCGGAACCGAGCCTGTCACTCTGACGCTGAACGCGAACGGCGACATCTGCCAGTTCGAAGCCACCATTCCCAATGCGCCCGAATACGGCGAGTGCAACCTGTACGTCACTCCCGACACGCTGCTGTAGCTTTCGGGTTGCGGCCACTTCGAGGATGCGTTATTCGCGCGTACATGTAGCTCTTGGCCCTGTTCCAACGACTTGCTGTAAGGAGCAACCGTGATTTACTGCCCGCAATGCGGAAACCCCAACTTCGACGACGCAAACTACTGTGACACCTGCGGCGAGCCGCTGATATCCGCCGAGGAATACGCCAAGATGCGCAACGCCGCCGAGATGCAACAGCTTCTCGAAGCGCAGCGCCAGCAGCGCGAGGCGGCCGCATACAACAAGGCCTACCGCAAGGCGCAGAAGGACGCGAAGAAGGCGGCTAAGTCGCAGGGCGCGCAAGGGCAGGGGAGTGCCGCCGGGCCTTCCGGCGCGCACGACGTCGCTGCAGCGTCGACTGCCCAGGGA
>CABVEH010000243.1 GCA_902497215.1 uncultured Eggerthellaceae bacterium
GCCGCCGTCTTGGCCTGTGATGTCTTCTTGGAGGTGGTGCTTGCCTTGGTGCTGGATTTGGTGCCCTTTTGCGCCGTTGTGGTTGCGTTGCTCTTCGTGCTCGTCTTCTTTGCTTCTTGTTCTGCCTTCGTAGCTCTTGCCACCAGCAATCCTTTCAACGCTTCAATCTGGGCATAGCTTCGCCATAATAGGCGCAAACATGCGAACTTGCAGAATACAACAGTTCCGCGCCGAATACAAGTGCTTTTCGGAACGGATCAGAGAAGGTCGACCGGGTCGACGTCGATGGCTACGTTCACGCCCGGCGCCGGCTTGAGCCCCGCATACGCGTCGCGCAGAAATGCCGACAGGTCCTTGCCGACGGGGCACTTGACCACGAAGTGCCACCTGTGGTCGTCGCGGATCTTCTCGAAGACGCACGGGCCGGCAGGAAGGACCTCCCACCCGTCCTGCGCGTTGGCTTCCGCCAGCGCCCTTACCTTCCCCTGGATGAGCGACGCGTGCTGCGACACGCGGCTTTCGTCCTTTCCCCAGGCGACGATGTTCGCCATCCTGACGAACGGCGGGTATTTCAGGACCTTGCGCTTCGGCTGTTCGACGCGGAGGAACGCCTCCCTGTCGTAGGCCGCAGCCGCTTGTATGGCGGGGTCGTCAGCCTCGTAGGTCTGCACCATCACGCGGCCAGGGACGCTTCCGCGCCCGGCGCGGCCCGCCACCTGCTCTATGAGGTCGAACGTGCGCTCGGAGGCCCGAAAGTCGGGCAGGTGGAGCTGCGTGTCGGCGTTCACCACGCCGACCAGCGTGACGTCGTCGAAGTCGAGCCCCTTCGCTATCATCTGCGTACCTAGGAGCACCGCGCGCGGTGCGGCCGCGAACCGGTCGAGCAGCATTCGGTGCGAACCCTTGCCCCTGGTAGTGTCGGCGTCCATGCGCACTATGGCAACGGGGCCCGAGACTTCGGCGGAATCCACATCCCCCGCGCCTGCGAACTGCGGCATCTCGCCGAACTCGGCGTCGAGAAGCGACCGCAGCTCGTCTTCGACCCTCTGGGTGCCCACGCCGAACTTCTTCAGGTAGGGGCTTTCGCACTCGGGGCACTTCCCTGGGGCTGGCACGCTTCGCCCGCAGTGGTGGCACACCAGCCGGTTGCCCCTGGCATGGTAGGTAAGCGTCGTGGAGCACGACGAGCACTTCGGCACGAACCCGCAGTCGCGGCACAGCAGGAACTTTGCGAAACCGCGCTGGTTCAGAAGGAGCACGACCTTCCTTCCCTGCGCGAGCTCGCCGACCATCGCAGACCGGAGCCTTGCCGAGAACATCTCTCGCGAGCCACCGCGGAACTCGAGTGCCATGTCGATGACCTCGACCTCGGGCATGGGGCGTCCGTTGGCGCGCTCGGGCATGTCGACGGCCGTCCAGTTGTCCTTGCGGTTAGCGTTGTACAGGGACTCCAGCGACGGCGTCGCCGAACCGAGGACCAGCGTTCCACCGCATCGCCGCACCATCCACGCCGCCACGTCGCGCGAGACGTAGCGCGGCGCGCTTTCCTGCTTGTATGTGGTTTCGTGCTCCTCGTCGATGACGACGAGCCCCAGGTTCTGCACGGGGGCGAACAGCGCGCTGCGGGCGCCGACGACGACACGGGCGCCTCCCTCGCGGATGAGGTCCCACTGGTCGAACCGCTCGCCTGCCCCCATGGCGGAGTGCAGCACGGCAACTATGTCGCCGAAGCGGCCGCGGAAGCGCGCCACCGTCTGCGGGGTCAGCGCGATCTCGGGCACGAGCACGATGGCCGACTTCCCCTCGTCGAGCGCCCGGCGGATGGCGCGCAGGTACACCTCGGTCTTGCCTGACCCGGTGACGCCGTCAACCAGAACCACTCGCCCATCCCCATGGTCCATGGCCTTGTCTATTGCCGAAAGGGCGTCTTCCTGGCCAGATGTCAGGTCGAAGGGAGCGCACATGGACGACGGGGCGTGCTCTGCAGCGTTTCCTTCGGGCGCCGCCTGGTTGCCTTCCTGCGAATCGTCCTTCACCATTGCGGGATGCATCCTCATGCGCCGGCGGCGCTCCACTCGCACGACGCCCTTCTTCTCTAGCGAAGATACGGCCGACCCAACGCTGCCGTACAGCATGTTCAGCTCGGAGACCCTGATGTCGCCCTGGCGGACCGCGTCGACCACGGCGATCTGCTTGCTAGCGTTCGTCCGCGGCTTGAAGGAATCGATATCAGGCCCTGCGACGACCCACCGGTCGTCCACCTTGTCCACCTGGGGGCTTTGCAGCATCCAACCCCCTTTGGGGTTGCGCACCATTCGCGGAACGCCTCCGGGTGGAGTCAGCAGGCGCACGCACACGGAAAGGGGCGCGACGTAGCGCTTCGCCAGAAAGAGGGCGCATTCGGCCCCGAGCGCGTCGAAGTACGACCGGGACAGCAACGCCGACACGGGTTTCAACTTGTCGAAGGGCTCGCCTTC
>CABVEH010000244.1 GCA_902497215.1 uncultured Eggerthellaceae bacterium
TCTTAATTTATCTGGATGGGCATTCCAGGCTTCCGCCTGCCATGTCGTAGAACTCTTGCGTGAAGCCTTTCAGGTCGATGTTGGCTGCATCGACCAGCGGCAGCAGCTCGTCTGCTGGCGCCGGGTTCGCCATCCCGTTCGACACCAGCACGTTCACTAGGCCTGCATCGTGCGCCAGCCTCGCGCAGTCGCGCACGTACTCGTATCCCACCAGCGGCTCGTTGTAAGTGAAGGCGATTCCGACGTTGCCCTGCGGCACGGCGTCCTTCGCCAGGCGCACCAGTTCCGGAGGCGGCACCTCGCGCCAGGCCACTTCGTCTGACGACACGCAGGAAATCGACGAGTTCTGGCAGAACCCGCAGCTCATGTTGCATCCGTACGAGCCCACGGAAAGGACCTTCGACCCTTCCCTGAAGCGTGCGAGCGGCTTCTTCTCGATGGGGTCGAGCGCAAGCGAGGTCACGCGGCCGTAGTTGTCGTCCACCACGCGTCCGCCTGCGCATCGGCGCGCCAGGCACGTCCCCAGCTCGCCTTCGGCCAGGCGGCAGAAGTGCGGGCACACGCCGCATGTCGCCACCGGACCGCCTCTTCTCGCTGCATCTTCCATGCGTGCGAACCCTCCGCGTCTAGCGCCTGCGCGGTGCGCCGCCGGCGGAATGCCTGACCACCTCGAAGCGCTCCACCTTCGCGTTCTCGCCAGGAGAGATCCCGGCCTTGCTCTTGGCTATGGCCAGCTGGTCGGTCACGGTGTCCACGCCATCGAGGTCGGGGAGCAGCAGGCCGCGCTTGAACCCGTGCCGCACTATGACGCCGTAGCGCTTCGGGTCCAACTCCAGCAGCGAGTCGACGGGCTCGGGTTCTCCCAGCACGTCCACCGAGTATTCGAGGAAGTCGAGCTCTTCGGGCGTAACGGCGGGGAAGCGGGGGTCGGCGGTGGAGGCGGAAACGGCGTTGGCCACCACCTCTTCGGCTATGCAGTGCTGCTGCGGCTCTATGGTCCCTATGCATCCGCGAAGCTCGCCTCGCTCGTGAAGGCTCACGAAGACGCCGGCCCTGCGGCGCATGTATTCGGAAGGGAAGCCGTCGGGAAGGTCAGGCACGCCCTTGCCTTCGACGTATGATTCGACGGTGGCCCTGGCCAGGCCCACCAGCGGGTCGGACCCATGTGCCTCTTCTTCGCGGGCCGCTTCGGCCTGGGACGTGTCGGGCGCGTCGTCCACTTCGAAGGCGGCCACGCCGTATCCGACGCCGAACGGACCCTCGTAGCTGAGCAGCTCCGACGAGAACGCACTTCCGTCCAGGGCCCCTGCCATTATCTGGAACGACCGAAGGCCGCATTCGGCGGCGTCGTCGCACATGGCCTCGTCCAGCTGGAACAGCCGGTCCAGGTCGCCTTCCTCGAATATGGACGCCACGGTCGCGTCGAACGCAGGCCCAGCAGGGTCGAACCCGTACGGGCCGTCGTCCTTCAGCTTGTGCGACCAGTCGCCGCTGGCCACCACCACGCACCGTCTCCCCAGGTCTTCTGCCGTCTTCGCCAGCAGCCGTCCCAGCAGCCTGTGGTCCTCGTCAGGCAGCCCCGAAAGCCCTATGCGCACGAAGTGCACGGCCTGCAAGTCCATCACCTGGCCCAGGAAGTGCAGGGGCACGAAGGTGGCGTGGTCGATCCCGCCCGACCCCGCAGGGGCGCCGGCTACGGGAAGGCCATGCCTTTCCATGGCCCGCGCAAGGTCGCGCGCGAAAGGCACGTCCACTTCCACCGTCACGGATTCCTGAGGCTGTCCGAACGCCGCGAGAGAGCCCGACTCCTGGGGCGTGGCGGAAACGAAGAACCCGTCGCGGTAGGCGGGGGCGTGCGGCGACAGCACCACCACCGTGTCGGGAGCGTGGGCGGCCACGCGGCGTGCCACCTCCTCGTATGACCTTATGGTGTCCGATATCTTCGCCTCTTCGCCGCGCCCCACTGCGGGGACGATCAGCGGCGGATGAGGCACTGCGTATGCGGCGAGGATGCCCATTCGTCCTCCTTGTTCGCTTCCTTTCATGAAGTCATAGCATATTGCGCAACGGGCACGCGGGTTTATCATGGGTTTGTAACTAACGCTTCACCTGCCCGCGCGGAACGGAGGAAGGCGACATGTCCGAGAGAGACGTATACAACACTCCGGAAGACAGGGTGCTCCTGCGCACCAAGGACGTCTACCAGACCGAGTCGCAGGACGACGTCGCCTCGTATTCGGACCGGCTGCTGTCCATCGTGGCCGACTTCGCGAACTCGGGAGCACCCGAGGGGTTCAACGCGCAGAGCATGGTGGGGAAGTCGAAACGCGGCGAGGTTGCGTGCCGCCTGTTCGCGCGCATCGACCCCGCCACCGGGATCATAGAGGCCGCAGGCTTCAAGACGCGCGGGTGTTTGGCCATGACCGGATGCGCCAGCGCGGCCTGCCAGCTGATCGAGGGCAAGCCCGTCGAGGAG
>CABVEH010000245.1 GCA_902497215.1 uncultured Eggerthellaceae bacterium
CATCCCCGGCACCATCGGCATACCGCAGGGCGCCTGGCATGACGCCGACATGTCCGGCAACCGCCTGGACAAGGGCGGCTGCGTGAACACGCTTACCAAGTACCGTCCGACCCCGCTCGGCAAGGGCAACGGGCCGGCCCATTCCATCATCGCCGAAGTGACGAAGGCCTAGGGGGTGCGAAGATGACTGCAAAAGGCTTCTATTTCGACAGCACGCGCTGCACGGGCTGCCGCACGTGCGAGATGGCGTGCAAGGACTACAAGGACACGGACATCGACTTCAACTACCGCAAGGTGTACGACCTGGAAGGCGGCGAGTGCACGCTCAACGAGGACGGCACCGCCAGCAATTCCGCATACTGCTACCACGTGTCGGTGTCATGCAACCACTGCGAGGACCCGGCATGCGTGAAGGTGTGCCCCACCACCGCCATGCACAAGGACGCCGCGACGGGGCTGGTGCTCGTCGACGACGGCAAGTGCATCGGCTGCGGCTACTGCCACATGGCGTGCCCCTACAACGCGCCCAAGGTGAACCGCGAGAAGGGCTACTCGGTGAAATGCGACGGCTGCAAGGACCGCATGGAGCAGGGCCTGAAGCCAATGTGTGTGACGGCGTGCCCCCTGCGCGCCCTCGACTTCGGCGATTGGGACGAGCTTCAGAGGGAGTACCCAGACGCGGCGGTCGGCAACATCGCGCCGCTGCCCAGCAAGGACTACACCAACCCGCATCTTCTCATCAAGGAATGCCGCGACGCCAAGCCTTCGGGCGACATGGCCGTCAAGGTGTCCAACACCCAGGAGGTGATGTAGCATGGAGATGGGAATCGCCGAGATGCCTCTGGCTCTGTTCTCCACCTTCGCGCCGATCGGCGCAGGAGCGTTCGCAGTTCTGGCGGCCGCCTTCCTTACCACCTCGTTCGACAAGGACGACCTGAAAAGGATAGACAAGCTGACCCTGGTCCCGCTGTGCTTCGCCGTGTTCGGGTTCGTCGCGTCGTTCTTCCACCTGGCAAGCCCCGGCAACGCCTTCGGCGTGTTCGCGGCCACCGGAACCTCGCCGCTTTCCAACGAGATATTGGCAGGCGTCGTCTTCATGGCGGCGGCAATCGTGTACTGGATCGTCGCGATGACGGGCAAGCTGGGCGCGGGCGCCCGCAAGGGCTTCGCCTGCGTGGTGGCAGTGCTGGGCATCGTGTTCGCCGCCTTCACCGGCGCCGCGTACATGATCGACACCATATCCTCGTGGAACACCGCGCTCGTGCCGCTGGAGATGATCGGGTTCGCGCTGGTCGGCGGCGGAGCCGTGGGCGTCATGACGCTCGGGTTCGCCGGCGTGCAGGCCAAGCTTGACGGCCGCTTCGGAACCTCCGCCATGGCGCTGCTCATCGTGGGCGCGGTGCTGGGAATCGTGCTGGCGGTCATGCAGACCACAGGCGTGTCCGGCATGCAGAACTACGTCATGGACGGCGCCGACGTGGTGTCGGGCGTGACCATGTGGATGGCGTGCGGCGCAGTGCTGGTGGCTGCCGCGTGCGTGTTCGGCGTCATGGCCGCCCGCGGCAAGAGCATGACGACGTTCGGCGTGACGGCCACCGTCCTCGCCGTCGCCGGCATCCTGGTTCTCAGGATCGTGTTCTACGCGACGGAATTCTCCGTGGGGCTGGCGATCTAGCCCCCTGTTTCACGGACGGTCCGGCGAACTTCCCTCCAGCCGGGCCGTCCGCCCCTGATTCGGAAAGGCTATTCATATGGGACTGTCCACCGCGTTGAGCGAGATAACGTTGGTGCTGTTCACCACCTTGGCACCTTCGGGTGCCTTCGCCATTTGCGCCCTGGCCCTGCTGCTGATGCTCGCCCCCATGGATGCCGCCCAGCGCAGGCGCCTTGACAAGTTCATGTACATACCGCTGATCGCCACCATGGCAGGGCTCGTGGCGTCGGCTACGCACCTTGGGAACCCCTCGAACGCCCTGTTCACATTCATGGGGGTGGGAAAGAGCCCTCTTTCGAACGAGGTGTTCGCGGCCGTCTGCTTCCTGCTGCTCACGGGCGTCTACTGGCTGGTGTCGTTCCGTCCGCTGAAAAGCCGCACGGCGCGGAACGTGTGGCTCGCAGCCATCGTCGCGGCCGGGGTCGTGTTCGTGTTCACGGTGGCCTTCGCCTACGACGTCGAGTCGATAGTCACATGGAACACTCCCCTGGTGCCGGCGGCGCTCGTGGCAAACGCCTGCGTCGGGGGACCGGTGCTGGCCGCCACGACGTTGCGCATCTCGAAGTGGGAGCGCCAGGGCGTCTATCGGACGCTGGGATGGATCTCGGTGGCAGGGCTAGCGGTCAGCGTGGTCGCATACGTGCTGCAGGGTGTGGCCTTGGACGGCAAGTGGAACTACGTGACTAACGCATGGGCGCTCGTGCCTGGATACTGGTGGATGCTGGCCGCGTACGTGGCGTTTTGCGGCGTGGCCG
>CABVEH010000246.1 GCA_902497215.1 uncultured Eggerthellaceae bacterium
CGCAAGTACACCACCGACCGCGGGAAGATCAAGCCGCGCCGCGTTACCGGTGCATGCAGCCAGCATCAGCGCGACATCGCGAACGCCATCAAGAGGGCCCGGGTCATGGCTTTGATTCCCTACTCGGTGCCCGCCGTCAGCGGACGTGGCGATCGTCGCCGCAAGCACTAGGAGGTCGCAATGGAGGTCATCCTACTTAAAGAGCTTCGCGGCCGCGGCGGCGAAGGGGACGTGATCGACGTCTCCCGCGGGTTCGCGAACAACTACCTGCTGCGCCAGGGCTACGCCATCAAGGCCACGCCCGGCAACCTGAAGCAGCTCGAGGAGCGCCGCAAGAACATCGAGAAGCGCGAGGAGGTCCGCATCGCGAATGCGAACGAACTCGCGGAGAAGCTGAACGGCCTTACCGTCAACGTCACCGTCCAGGTCGGCGAAGAGGGCCAGCTGTTCGGCTCCGTCACGGCCCCGATGATCGCGGACGCCATCGTCGACATGGGCATCGAGATCGACAAGCGCCGCGTCGAGCTGGGCAAGCCGATCAAGATGGTCGGCGAGTTCCCCGTGGACGTCAGCATCTACCGCGACATCAAGGCCACCGTCAACGTGGTCGTCGCGGGCGAGCAGACCGAAGCCGATGCTGCCGAACAGGCCGAAGAGGCCGCCGAAGCCGCAGCCGAGGCCGCGGGCGAGGCAGTCGCCGACGCCATCGAGGCCGAGGTCGAGCAGGTTGCTCTGGCCGAAGAGGCCGCCGAGATGCTGGACCACAACGAGACCGCATCCCAGGGCGACGTCGCAGAGCCTTCCGCCGAAGCGCAGGAAGAGGCCCTCGAGGCAGCCGAGTAGCAAGGTTTTCGCAACGCAGGGGGCGGGTTCGATCCCGCCCCTTCTTGATTTCGTTTAGGAGGTGAATATGCCCGACGAGTTCCAAGGCTCGGCGCCGTCCGATCCACAGAGGCATATCCAGCTCCCAAGCGACATCGAGGCTGAACAGGCGGTTCTGGCGTCCTGCCTTCTCAGCGAGGACGCGTGCTACGAGATCACGATAAACCTGAAGCCCGAGCAGTTCTACCGCACGGCGCACCAGCGCATCTATGAGAACATCATGGCCATGGTCCGCGAAGGCCTGCGAGCCGATGTCATCTCGCTGGCGGACAAGCTGCAGGCGGCAGGCGACCTCGAGTCCGCAGGCGGCCGGTCCTATCTGGCCGACCTTCATGGCAACACGTTCGCGCTTACGAACTGGCGCCACCACATGGAGATCGTGAAGCGCACCGCCATCCAGCGCGAGCTGATCCGCGCGGCTGCCGAGATCAACGCATTGGCATACAACGCGCCCGACGACCTGGACCAGGTTGTGGGCGAGGCCGAGCAAACCCTGTTCAACGTGACCGAGAAGCGGGTGTCGTCCTCGTTCAAGAAGATGGACTCCCTTGTCGAGGAGGCCTACACCGAGCTGTCGAAGATAGCGAGCCAGGGGGATTCCATCATCGGGGTGCCCACCGGCTTCCGCGACGTGGACGACCTGTTCCACGGCCTGCGAGGCGGTGACTTGGTCATCCTTGCCGCGCGTCCGGGCGTCGGCAAGACGGCGTTCGCGCTGAACATGGCCGTCAACGCCGCCAAGGCGGGAACGGCCGTCGCGTTCTTCTCGCTGGAGATGAGCGCCGGCCAGCTTGTGCAGCGCATCGTCGGCGCCGAGGCCCGCGTCAATTTGAGCAAGCTCCGCAGCGGCAAGGTACAGGAAGGCGACTGGGGACAGATCCTAGACGCCACCACCACGCTCAGCGGGCTCGAGATGTACATCGACGACACGCCCGGCCTTTCCATAATGGAGGCCCGCGCGAAGGCCCGTCGCGAGCTGCGCCACATCGTGGGCACCGACAAGAAGGGCGTCATCATCATCGACTACCTGCAGCTGATGCAGCCGCCCGTCGTGCGCCGCGATGGCAACCGCGCCGTCGAGGTGGGTGAGATATCGCGAGGGCTCAAGGTGCTGGCGAAGGAGATGGACATGCCCGTCATCGCCCTGTCGCAGCTGAACCGCGCGGTCGAGATGCGCGGCAAGAAGCGCCCGATGCTGGCCGACCTGCGCGAGTCCGGATCCATCGAGCAGGACGCCGACATCGTCATGTTCATCGACCGCTCGATGGACGAGGCCGAAGCGGAAGACTCCGGACGCCCCGAGCTTGGCACCGCCACGCTGATCGTGGCCAAGCACCGCAACGGCCCCACGCGCGACATCACCATGTCGTTCAACCCCGAGTTCACCAAGTTCGGCGACTTCTTCGACGCGTCCAGCTACGGAGAGTTCTAGCCGTGGCCGACGAGACTCCGAATACGCTGCTCGACTTGGCCGAACAGCGCCGTCAGGTGCGCGTCCATTACTACGTCAAGATCGCCGTCAGCACGTTCCTATGCGCGCTTCTGCTCATCGT
>CABVEH010000247.1 GCA_902497215.1 uncultured Eggerthellaceae bacterium
CTGCACGCTGCGCAAATCGGCGCCTCCCGAAAGCACGTCCGTGGCGAATGAATGCCGCATCGCGTGCGGCGACAGGCTGCGGTCGAGCCCCGCCGCTTCGAGCGTCTTCTTGAACATTGCCCTCATGGACGCCGGGGAATACGGGTTGCCACGGCTCGACAGGAACAGGTGATCGGTCGGGGCGCCCTTCTCTAGGACGCCCCTCCCGCGCCTCAGGTACCTGTCTATCGCCCGCAGCGCCGTGGCGTGCATCGGGACGATGCGCTCCTTCGACCCCTTGCCCATCACCTTGGCCTGACCGGACTGGAAATCTACGTCGGGGATGCGGATGCCCGACACCTCCGAGATCCTGAAGCCGCAGGCGTACATCGTTTCCAGCACGGCCTGGTCGCGCGCCTCCTTGGCGTATTCCAGCGTGCCCAGCTCGAACCCGGACAGCGCTTCCTCGTGCACGGAGAGCAGCCTGTCCATGTCCGAGGGCGAGATGGACTTGGGAAGCCTCGAGGACTTCTTCGGCCCCTGCAGCGACCCCACCGGGTCGGCGTCCACGATGCCCATGGCGTTCAGCCAGCGGAAGAAGCCCTTCAGCGCGGAGAGGCGCCTGTTAACGGTGGCCCTGGAGTACTTCGCTGCGTCCAGCTCGCCCAGGTACCTGCGGGCCTGCTTGTGGGTGATTGCGAAGGGGTCGTAGCCGCGCCGTTGCGCCCACCTCAGGAAGTCCTCGACGTCCACGCCGTAGTTGCGCACGGTGTGCTCGGAATCGTTCTCCTCGTAGCGCAGGGAATCCAGGTAGGCTGCAAGCTCCTCCTCGCCTGGAAGCGGCCCTGGATCCTCGGGCGGATTCTCTTCGGTAACCTGGGCCGCGTCGCGGCGTTGCAACTTCGACCGCCCCGAAGTTCGTTTCTTCAGGGGATCATCGGCCATCGAATCCCGCCTTCGACAGCGCCGCCTTGTACTCCAGCAGCGCCTTCGTTCCGCGCTCGGCGTAGGCACGGTAGCGCTCGCGCTTGTTCCTCACAGGCGTGGCAAGCGGCTCCATCACACCGAAGTTCACGTGCATGGGCTGGTAGTCTTCGTTGCTTGGGTCGGTGGCGTGGCGCATAAGCGCCCCGAACGCCGTTTCGACCGGCACGGGAGGCGCGTCCTCGCCCGAAAGGAGGCAATGCACGGACGCGGCAACGTTCAGTCCCGACCTTATGGCCTCGCAGTAGCCTTCCGTCCCCGAAAGCTGGCCGGCGACGTACGCCGGGCAGGCGAGCCCCTGGGCTTTGGGAGTGCGCAGGCGGCCGTCTGCGCCAAGGCAGCGGGGCGCGTCGACGAAGGTGTTTCTGTGCATCACGCCGAACCGGGCGAACTCCGCCTTCTCGAGGCCCGGTATCATGCGGAAGACGCGCTCCTGCTCGGGGAAGGCCAGGTTCGTCTGGAAGCCGACCAGGTTGAAGCTCTGCCCTGCGGCGTCTTCGGCGCGGAGCTGCACGGCCGCCCAAGGACGCCTTCCCGTCGCGGGATCGGTGAGACCCACGGGCTTCATCGGACCGAAGCGAGGGGCGTCGACGCCCTTCCGCGCAATCTCCTCGATCGGCTGGCATGCCTGGAACAGGTCGTTGTTCTCGAACTCCTTGGACACGACGCGCCTGGCACCCACCAGCGCCTCTATGAATGCGGCGTACTGCTCCTTGTAGAACGGTGCGTTCAGGTAGTCGCCGGAGGCGGGGTCGTCCTCGTAGCGGCTCTGTCTGAACACCTTGCGCATGTCCAGCGAGTCGGCCATGACTATGGGCGCCGCGGCGTCGTAGAATGCCAGCGACTCGCTGCCGCAGATGGCCTCTATGGATTCGGCGAGCGCGTCGCTGGACAACGGGCCGGTTGCAAGGACGATGGCAGACGACCCCTCGGCCAGCGCGGCCACGTCACGCACCTCCTCGTGCACGACGTCGATCATGGGGTGCGATTCGACCTCGCGCGTGACGTCGGACGCGAACCCCTCCCGGTCGACCGCCAGCGCTCCCCCGGCCGGGACCTGGTTCCTGAGCGCGACGGCGTAGAGGTGCGAGCCCAGCTCGCGAAGCTCGGCCTTAAGCATGCCGGCGGCACTGTCGTCCTTCGTGCTCTTCAGCGAGTTCGAACACACGAGCTCGGCCAGGTTGGAGGTATGATGCACGCCTGTGGGCACGTCGGGCCGCATCTCGTACAGCCTCACGCGGTGGCCGTTCGACGCAAGCGACAGCGCGGCCTCACATCCGGCGAGTCCTCCTCCGACTATGCTCACGGGCTTTTCCATGCGCATAGGTTATCACGTGCCGAGGAGATCAGGCATGTCCGGGGGTGTGACAGAGGTGACAGAAGGTCGGGGCATTTGTCACACTTCACGTGTGTCAGGGGACGTTCGCTTTTGACACATCCGAAATATGTC
>CABVEH010000248.1 GCA_902497215.1 uncultured Eggerthellaceae bacterium
CGAGCGCGTTCGGCGTGGTTACCAGCGGCGAGCCGATCGGGTCGTCGGAGAGGGTGACCGAGCAGTTCGCGGTGCCTCCCCTCATCTCGGGCCCGTAGGACGGAAGCCATGACAGCTCGCGCCCCTCTATAAGCCCGGCGTTGGCTATCACCTTGCCGGCGAAGAGGACGCCCTGCCCCCCGAAGCCGGCCAGGACTATCTGGAGCTCCTTGCCCATGCTATTCACCGTCCTTGCCGTAGTTGGCCACCATCGGGCATCCCTTGGCCCGGTCGAACGCCGCCTCGGCCGCGTTCTCGAACCCTTCGGCCACGACGTCCTTGTACACGCCCAGCGGATAGTACGGGAGCATGTTCTCGCGCATCCACTCCATGGCCTGGTTCGGGTCCATGCCCCAGTTCGTCGGGCAGGTGGCCACGACCTCGATGAGCGTGTATCCGCGTCTGTCGGCCTGGTACTCGAAGGCCTTGCGGATGGCCTTCTTCGCCTTGCGCACGTTCTTCGGCGAATCGGTGCAGACCCTTTCCAGGTATGCGACGCCGTCGAGCGTCGACAGCAGCTCGCACACCCTTATGGGGTAGCCGGCGGTCTGCGCGTCGCGGCCGTAGGGCGACGTCTGCGTGACCTGGTGAGGAAGCGACGTGGGGGCCATCTGGCCGCCCGTCATGCCGTAGATCGCGTTGTTGATGAAGATCACCGTGATGTTCTCGCCGCGCGTGGCCGCATGCACCGTCTCGGCCATGCCGATGGAGGCAAGGTCGCCGTCGCCCTGGTAGGCGAACACCATGTCGTCGGGATGCACGCGCTTGACCGCCGTGGCGACGGCGGGCGCGCGCCCGTGCGACGCCTCTATCATGTCGCACGAGAAGAAGTCGTAGCACATGACGGAGCAGCCCACCGGGGCAACGCCCACCGTCTTGCCCTCGATGCCCATCTCGTCCATGCATTCGGCGACGAGCCTCTGCACTATGCCATGCGTGCATCCGGGGCAGTAGTTGGTGACCACCGGAAGCAGCGACTCGGGCCGCGAGAACGCGACCTTCATCTCCTTACCGGTACGCTCGGAAACCATGGTCTTGTCGTTTGCGGCCATTCTACTCACCCAGCCCTTCGTAAAGCCTGCGGACCTCTTCGAAGACCTCGGCAGGCGTGGGGATGACTCCGCCGGTGCGCCCGAAGAACTCGACCGGCGCGGCCCCTTCGGCCGCAAGCAGCACGTCCTCGACCATCTGGCCCATGTTCATCTCGACCGTGAGGAACACTTTCGCAAGGCACTCCTTGATGGCCGAAACCGGGTAGGGCCAAAGCGTGATGGGACGGATGAGCCCGACGCGCATGCCCTTTTCCCTGGCCTCGTTCACTGCGCTGCGAGCGATGCGCGCGCAGGCCCCGAACGCGACTATCGCCACGTCCGCGTCCTCGGTCCTGTACGTCTCGACGCGCTGCTCGTCGCGCTTGATCTCCTCGTAGCGCTGGAACCGTTCGCGGTTCTGCCTCTCGTTGTCCTCGGAGTCGAGGAACAGCGAGTTGACCACCGTGTGGGCGCGCTTGCCTTCGTGCCCCGTCGTGGCCCAAGGCTTGGCCGGAAGCGACGCCGGGTCGATGGGCTCGGGAAGCACCACGGGCTCCATCATCTGCCCGAGCATGCCGTCGGCGAGGATCACCACCGGGGTGCGGTACTTGTCGGCCACGTCGAACGCGCCGTAGCAAAGGTCGGCCATCTCCTGGACGGTGGAAGGCGCGTAGACCGGCATGTAGAAGTCGCCGTGCCCCATCGCGCGCGTGGCCTGGAAGTAGTCGCTCTGCGACGGCTGGATGCTTCCCAGCCCGGGGCCTCCGCGCTGGACGTTGATGATCACGCCCGGAAGGTCGGCGCCCGCCATGTACGAGATTCCCTCGGTCTTGAGCGAGATCCCGGGGCTTGACGAAGACGTCATGGCCCTGGCGCCTGCTGCAGCGGCTCCGTACACCATGTTGATGGCCGCAACCTCGCTTTCGGCCTGCAGGTAGACCCCGTCGCGCTTGGGCATCTGCTTCGACATGTAGGCCGCAAGCTCGGTCTGCGGCGTGATGGGATATCCGAAGAAGAAGCGGCAACCGGCGCGCATGGCCGCCTCGGCCATGGCCTCGTTGCCCTTCATGAGCACCTTCTCGGCCATCATTTCACCTCCCTTAGCACGGTGATGGCGACGTCGGGGCACATGAGCGCGCAAGAGCAGCACCCCGTGCACTTCTCGACGTCGGAGCAATACGCCGGGTGGTAGCCCTTCGGGGTTATCACGTCGGCGTCGAGCTTCATGATGTCGACGGGGCACGCAACAACGCAAAGGCCGCAGCCCTTGCAGAAGCCCGTGTCGACTATGACTTCGTTCATTCGCCTTCCTCCTTCTAGACCAGTCCGTCGA
>CABVEH010000249.1 GCA_902497215.1 uncultured Eggerthellaceae bacterium
TGCTGCTTTCGGGCAGCGGGTCGGCCACGTACGCCATCGTCGACTCCTATGCGGAAGCGGCGCGCATAGCGGGAGAGGCGAACGCGCGAGGCTGGTGGACCCGCGCCACGTCGTTCTCGTCGCTGCGCGCGCTGAAGGTCTGACGGAGGTTCCCATGCTTCGACTCGTAGCCGGTCTTTCCCGAAGCCTCCCGCTGCTCATCGCGCTGGTCGTCCTGGCGCTGGCAATCTATGCGTTCGTGTCTTGGCGGCGCACGCCCACGCGCGCCAAGGAGGTCTTGCTGAAGGTGTTCTTCGTGCTTTGCAGCGCGATATCCATCTTCTTCGCGCTGGCGACGATCTATGCCGTGCTCGATGACAACACGCCCGTGCTCGAACTTGCCGCAAGCTGCATGGTCGTAGGCGTGGCGGGGTTGGTCGTCACGATGGCGTGCCGACACGTCTTCAGGAAGCACCACCCGCATTACGCCTACGAGCCCACCGAGAAGGCGCGGCCCGTGACCAACAAGCCCGACACGCTCGACGCGTTGACGCGCATCCTCAACTACATAAACGACCATCGCCGCCGTTAGGGCGTGACAGGGGACGTCCCCTGTTCAAGATGCCATGTGTCAAAAGCGAACGTCCCCTGTCACGCGCACATTCTTCCCCTTTGGGTATACTTGAACACAGAATCGCCACAATTTCGAAAGAGGCATCATGGAGGGTTTCGATCTGATCACCACGGGCGCATGGTCCATCATTCCGCCCGTTCTCGCGCTTGTCATGGCATTGGTGACGAAGGAAGTCTACTCGTCGCTCACAGTAGGCGTGTTCGTCGGAATGCTGATCTATCAGTTCACGCTGAACGGGGCCGGGGTCGAACAGGCCATCGACGCCCTTTGCATGGTCCCGCAGATGATGGCCGAACAGATTGCCGGGAACGGGGCATTGCTGCTGTTCCTTGCGCTGCTGGGCGCGCTGACGGTGGTCATCGCCATCGCCGGCGGCTCGCGCGCCTACGCCCGGTGGGTGGCCAAGCACATCAAGTCGGCCAGGGCGGCAACCGTGCTCACTGCCATCCTGGGCATATTCATCTTCGTCGACGACTACTTCAACTGCCTGACGGTGGGCGCCGTCATGAGGCCGGTCACCGACCGCTTCCGCGTAAGCCACGAGAAGCTGGCATGGATCATCGACTCCATGGCCGCCCCCATATGCATCATCGCGCCGGTGTCGTCGTGGGCGGTCGCGGTTTCGGGATACATGGGCGAGGACGGATTCAACACGTTCGTTGCGTCCATCCCGTACAACTTCTACGCGCTGCTCACCATCTTCTTCGTGTTCTTCATGCTGATCACCAAGATGGACTTCGGCCCCATGCGCAAGG
Organism: uncultured Eggerthellaceae bacterium; assembly: GCA_902497215.1. The sequence continues at coordinate 1,369 of CABVEH010000249.1, forward strand.
CCGAGATCGAGGCGGGTTCCGAAGACACCGACCTGACGCGCATCCCCACCGAGGGCACCACGCTCGAAAAGATGTCGGAAGCCGGCGTGAAGGACGTCTCGAAGATAGACAAGCATCCGCCCGAGCTTGACACCGTCGTCGCCGAGACCGCCGACGTCAAGACGCTGATCTCGGAGGAGCTCGAGGACTACAAGGGCATCGCGGTTAGCGACAAGGGGCGCGTGTCCGACCTGGTCGTCCCCATCCTCTGCCTGATTGCCTTCAGCATCGTGGGAATGATGTACACCGGCGGGTTCTTCCAGGGAGTCGACTTCGCCACCGCTATCGGAGAGGACCCGGTCGGCGGCCTCTGCATCGGTTCGTTCGTGGCCATCTGCATCGCGGGCATCATGTTCCTGCCGCGCAAGCTGATGACGCTTGGCGGATTCGTGGAAGGAATGAGCGAAGGCGTGCGCTCGATGATCGGCGCCATCATGATATTGGTGCTGGCATGGAGCCTGGGCGGCACGTGTCGCTACCTGTTGGGCACCGGCGAGTTCGTGGCCGACTTCCTGAACGGCTTGGGCGTGGGGCTCGACCTGCTTCCGTTCGCGCTGTTCCTGGTGACGGCGTTCATCGGCTTCGCCATGGGCACGTCGTGGGGCTCCATCGCGCTGGTCATGCCCATAGTGGTGGGCGTGTTCGCGCCCGACGACGCCCTGTTCCTGGTGGCCGTGGGCGCGACGCTGGCCGGTTCGGTCTATGGCGACCACATCTCGCCGATATCCGATACCACGATCCTGTCTTCCGCCGGCGCGAAGTGCAACCACCTGCGCCACGTCGCCACGCAGATCCCCTACGCCACGACAGTCATGGTGGTGGCCGCCATCGGCTACCTGATCGCCGGGTTCACGAAGAGCCCGTGGATATCTCTGGTGGTGGGATTGGTGCTCGTTGCCGCCGCAGCGGTCGTCATGCACAAGTTCTCGGGAAGCAAAATAGGAAAGCTGGCGGAGGAGTAGGGATTCGAACCCTAGATAC
>CABVEH010000250.1 GCA_902497215.1 uncultured Eggerthellaceae bacterium
TTGGGGTATACTCACTTAGCAGGCGAGCACCTTCGGCCTCTCGGTCACTCCTCCGCGCGCCCGTAAATCTTACCTGAGTGGGGGCAAAAGTTCAATGAGGCTTTCGGGCTTCCGCATAAACTTCAAGTCGCTTGCGTTGGTGCTTGCGCTCGCTCTCTCGTTTCCCACGGCGTTGGTTTCCGCATTTCCCGCCCAGGCCTTCGCCGACTACTCGAACCCCTCCGTCAACACCGTGGCGCAGATGCGCACCGACGGGTCGCTGCACGTGGTCGAGCAGCGGTCGTACGACTTCCAGGAAGACTATTCCGCCGTCACGTGGAACTTCACCGGCATCACCGACAAGCAGGAAGTCGAAATCGCGTCGGTCCGCGCGATCCAGATGGACGCCGAAGGCAACATAGTGCGCGATTGGAACCAGCTCCCCGAGGTCGCATTCCAGTCGGCTTGGCGCGAATTCCTCGACGAGACGGGCGGCGAGGCCGACAAGGTGGCACAGGCGGAAGAGGCCCTTTCGCGCCAGAAGGACTCGTCGGACGCCATCGAGCTGCCCAAGGCCGACACATACGCGTTCGACAAGCGCAGGGGCGAGCTGTACGTGTTCCTCGAATCCAACGAGAACTCGACGGTGATCGAGTGCGACTATTCCATAACGAACGCGGCGCTGGTCTACGACGACACCGCCGAGATGTACTGGGACTACGTGCCCGCGCAGCCCGACGTCGAGATGTCGAACGTGCGCACACAGATCCAGCTCCCCGTCCCCGAAGGCGTCGAGGTGGTTCCAGGTGAGAACGTGCGTGCGTGGGGGCATGGTCCCGAAGGCGAAGTGGAGGTGCGGCCCGACGGCACCGTGCATTACTTCGTCCCCGAGGTGCGCGAAGGGCAGTACGCCCAGGCGCATCTGCTGTTCCCGCGGTCGTGGCTCACGAACATAAACGTGCGCTCGAAGCTGACGAAGAGCGGCACGCGCTACGACGACGCGGTCCGCGAGGAGGCCTCGTGGACCGACACGCATTCGTGGGGGATGGTCAATTCGTACTCGCTAAGCCTTACGCTGCACGCGCTGTGCGTGCTGGCGCTCGTGGGCGCAGTCGCTGCGTACGCCATATGGGGGCGCGAGAGGCGGCCCGAGGAATGCGAAGGCGCGACGGAGGGGGTCGCGGGGGAATGTGCTGCGGAATGCGGCACGGAAGTGAAGCCGGACGCCGCGGTCGTCGGGCGCCTTCTGCGCTGGAACCAGCACTCGGCCGTCGACTTCGCTGCGACGCTGGCCCAGCTGCAGCGGCGCGGCGTTATAAGCATCCTGCAGGACGGCGACTCGGTGGGCGACGTGCGGTTCCGCATCACGCCTTCGGCCAAGTCGGCCACGCTATCGAAGGTCGAGCAGGAGGCCATGGTGCTGCTGTTCGACGCCGTAGGCGACGGCTACCAGTCGGTGTCGCTCGGCGAGGTGCAGCGGTTCTGCAGCGAGCATCCCGGATGGGCGCGCGAGGCCATGGCGAAGTGGCAGAACGTGCTTTCCGACGAGGTGGAGTCCGAGCACCTGTTCGACGCGCGAAGCAGGAAGGCGTCGCGGTGGCTCTACGGAGTGGGGGTGGCGTTTGCCGCGCTTGCGGTTTGGCAGCTTGCGGGGCCGGGCAACCTTCCCATGGCGGGGGCGCTTCTGGCCACCGGCGTGGTCGTGGGGGCGATAGGGTACTGCACGCCCAGGCGCACTCCGAAGGGCGTGCTTTTGGCGGAATGCGCCGAGGCCGAGGCCCGCGAGGCGTGCGGCGATCCGGCGGTCGAGCAAGGCGTCCCTGTAGATTGGGAAACCGCGCTTGCGAACGCATTCGGCGACGCGCTGGTGGCTTAGGAGCATGTCGGGGGACGAAAAAGGAGAAAGGCCTCATGACGAAGACGCATGACAAGACGGACAACGTGGTGCTGATCGGCATGCCCGGAGCGGGCAAGTCTACCGTTGGCGTGGTACTGGCGAAGATCCTCAACTACGAATACGTGGACGTCGACCTGCTGATCCAGCGCCAGTGCGACAAGACGCTGCAGCGCCTGATCGACTCGCTCGGGCCGCAGGGCTTCATCGACGTCGAGAACGAAGTGCTTCTGGGGCTCGACTTCGAGCATGCCGTCATATCGACCGGCGGGTCGGCTGTGTATTCCGAGGAGGCCATGCATCACTTGGCGGAAGACGCCACCATCGTGTACCTGAAGGTCAGCCTGGACGAGATACGCAAGCGTGTCATCGACTTCGACGAGCGCGGCATCGTGATGAGGCGCGAGGGCGCCATGGGACTTGCCGAGCTGTACGAGGAACGCACGCCGCTGTACGAGAAGTTCGCCGACGTCACGGTGGATATCGACGACATGGGAATAACCGAGGCCG
>CABVEH010000251.1 GCA_902497215.1 uncultured Eggerthellaceae bacterium
CTTGCTGGGGTCGGCAGGAGGCTTGACAGCGACGAGCGTACCGTTCGGAAGGTCGGCCACCATGCCGCGGTCCTGCCCCTTCAGCAGCTCCTCCGAAACGACGGCAGCCACCGCCGCATAACGGGGATGGTCGGGGCCTATGAGCTTGATCTCGCCCTCGCCCACCTGGATGCTGATGGCGACGACGAACATCTGGCCGTTCAGCGGGAAGGCGTTCTGACCGCTGGACATGCCGATGCCGAGCATCTGCGTGATGGTCTCGCGGTTGACTATGTAGTCTGGGTAGTCGTCGGCGTCCATCAGCGAGTTGGTGGCCGAATCTGCCAGGCAAACCTGCCATGCATAGAACTCGGCGCCGTCCGACGGCTGTGGGATAGCGGCCTCGGCGGCGGCAGAAGCGCCTTCTGCCGGAACGTCGCCCAGCAGGTCGCCTACATTGTCGATGTCGTCGAACTCGCCCGAGAAGTCGAACCCGTCGTTGTCAGCCATGAACAGCTCCTTTGGTCGTTTCCGCAAATTGTATACCAGGGCGCGTGACGGGGGACGTTCGCTGTCACGCGGATTCCTTGGCGGCCGCGTCGGACTTGGCCTTCTCGATCACCTTCTGGCCTATGGCGCGTCCGGCTTCGGCGCGCTGCTCCCACTCGGATGCCTCGGATTCCGCGCGAACCCTTTCCTGGTCAAGCCGCCTCTCCTCGTTGGCCTCGTCGACGCGAGCCTGGGCCAACCGCTTGTCGTTCTCGGACGCACGGGCGGCCTTTTCCGCCTTCTTCTCGGCGCGTTTCGCCTTCCATGCCGCAATATCGGAACGCATGGCCTCCACCGAGAACGGACGGTCGAACGCGTCACGCTTCCAGAACAGCCAGCATATGAGCAGCACCGACGCGACGCCCACCTGCCACGTTCCCTGGAACACGAACTCGCTTCCGCCGATCAGCACCAAGGCAGACACGGTGATGGCCCATGCGGTGCGGAAGCGCATCACCAGCCCAACCGCGCACGCCATGAGAAGGACAGACGCCAGTATCAGCGGCACGCCGGCAACCAGCGACCCCATGTTCACCCAGGAAGTAAGCATGGTGTAGGGCACGAGCGCGTCGGGGGCGAACACCAGCCCGATGTTCACGATGCCCACCAGGAACACCAGCGTGCCCGACATCCATGCGATGTCCTTGTGCTTCTGCAGCTCGGTGGCCGACTTCTTCGACTTGAAGAAGCCCGACTGCGACAGCATGACCGCGCCGATGCAGAACGGTATCCAGAACATGATGCCGCGATAGACCAGCGCGATGGCGGCGGCGGTGGCGACCGAGCACCCGTAGGCGGTGAGTATCGCCGCAATCATGGCCTCGACCTGCGATGGCGGCCTCCACCACGCCAACGCCCTGCGGCGTGGGGCTTAGGATCACCGAAATGGCCGCCACGGCGAACGCGGCAACAAGGGCCTCGACGTTCTCGAACCCGAAGGCGTAGCCGATGGCCACCAGGCACGCCATGTTCAGGATCGCCGAGAACGATGCATAGGCCACGGTGATGGCGGTGCCCTTGGGGTTGGCGGCAAGCAGGTTCGACGTGGCTATGAACGAATGCGCGGTGGTGCGCCCCCACCCAACCTTCATCGACCTGTGCACGGCGCCAAGCATCTTGTTGAGAAGCTTCTCGAGCAGCAGGAACACGCGGTACAGCACCCGCGGCCTGAGGTGCCCTATGAAGAACAGGCTGGACAGCACCACGAGCACGCCTGCCAGCAGCAGCCCTCCCACCAGGAACACGGTGTTCATGTGGCCCGACACCCACATGGTGACGAACCCGATGACCGAGATCACGAAGACCGCAGCGAAGTAGCCTATCTGCGAGAGTATCGCCCCGCCCGTGGACTGCCCGGCGTCGCAGCCCTCCCTGTGCGCGTCGTCGATTATGAACGCCACGCCGGTGGCCCCGCTGAACAGGCAGAACGTGTTGATGAACACCAGCGAGAAGATGAGCACCACGTTGTGCCAGAAGCCCGTGCGGTGCCCCACGGCCTCGAACGCGGCGTCGTAGGAAGCGGCCTGCACGAAATGGCGGCCCAGCATGAGCAAGATGGAGATGATTATCGGCACGAGGGCGCCGGTCATCATTGTGTCCAGGAAGCTGGACAGGTAGTCGGCGTTGGCGATCAGGAAGCACACGGCGACGATGCCAAGGATGAGCAGTAGCGCCTTCTTCAAGCCATGTCCTTCGTCGCGTCTGCAGGTTCCCCAATTATAGCGCTACGGGAATTCAGGACGTTTCAGCGCGTGTCAGGCGTGTCAGGGGACGTTCACCTTTGACATATCCTGTTTCATGGGTGTGACGCTGCTCGGGTCTTTTGTCACATTCGCGTGTCATTTG
>CABVEH010000252.1 GCA_902497215.1 uncultured Eggerthellaceae bacterium
GTCACGTTGCAACGGGAGTTAGTTCTAGCGGCAACCAAACAGCGCAACGTGACAAAGGACCCGACCCTACCGTCACACGCACACGGAACAAGAGGGAGTCAGATGCTGGAAATCGTAAGGAACGTGCCGATCCCCGCCGCGGGGGTGTCGTTGGGGCTGGTCGCCTTGGGCGGCCTTCTTGGAACCTGGTCAGGCTTGCTTCAATGCGTTCTTGTCGCATTGTCCATAGCCATGGCCGCTTTGGTGGTGGCGAAGGCGTGCCTGTTCCCATCGATGGTCCGCGACGACCTTCAGCATCCGATACTCGCCAGCGTGTCCGCAACGCTGTTCATGGCCCTCATGCAGATCGCGGCGTTCTTCGCCCCGTACGCCTTCGTGCCCTCGCTGGTCTTGTGGGGGCTCGCCGTGGCCGGGCACCTGCTTCTGATGGCGTGGTTCACCATCGCGCACGTGCGCGGCCTCAAGCTGGAGAACGTGTTCCCCAGCTACTTCATTTGCTACGTTGGGATCATCGCGGGCGCGGTCACGTCTCCCGCCTTCGGGCTGCAAGCAGTCGGGGAGGCCCTGTTCTGGGTGGGCTTCGCGCTGTATCCCGTACTGATGGTGCTGATAACCGTGCGCTGCCTGAGGCATCCCACTCCGCATCCCGCGCGGCCGCTGCTTTGCATCTTCTCGGCTCCGGCGTCCCTTTCCGTTGTTGGGTACCTGGCGGTTGCTGACGCGCCGAACCTGGGCTTCGCCATGGCGCTGCTGGTGGTAGGGCAGATCATGTTCGTGCTGGTGCTGACGCAGCTTCCCAGGTTCGTGAAGGGAGGCTTCTTCCCAAGCTTCGCCGCGATGACCTTCCCGTTCGTGATCACCGCCACGGCTCTGGTGCGGTTCGGTGAGACGCTCGTCGGCGCGGGGATGCAGGTGCATGCCTTCCTTGGTGCGGCTGCGGCCGCGGAGACCGCGTTCGCCGCATTCATGGTCGCGTTCGTGTTCGCGCACTACGTGCGGTTCTTGGCCAAGCCCGTCTTCGCCGATGCTGCCGAGGACGACCCGGCGCCCGTCGAGGCCGCTGCGGCCGAATAGGCGCCTTTCGCGCCTCGCGCGCCGTTCTGGCGCAGCGGTTTCAAGTCGGCTTTGCGCGATAACTCCGCGCTTTACAGCGTGAGCTGCTGTATGTACACGTCGTTACGCAGCTCCTTGGCGTGCCTTGCGTCTATGTCCCCGGCTGCGGCCGCCTCCTTCACGTACTCCAGCTCGCGGGCCAGTGCCTGCGCCTGTATGTCCTCCACGGCGTCGTAGGTGTCACGCAGGGCGCGGAAGTGGGCCGTAAGCGACGAGGAGTCGTCCTCGTCCGCGTCGTTCGAGTACAGGCCCGCCTCGCGCAGCGCCTTGTCCACCTCCTCTATGCGGTCGTAGGCCTCGTCGCACTTGGCGACGACGGCCCGCGCCTGGGCTCCCACGTCCTTCGACGCCTGCGCGGCCAGGTCTTGCAGCTGGTCGGCGTATCGCTTCATCACTATGGCCGTGGCTGGCTCGTCTACGTCGTTGCTGGCGGACATCCTGCGCGAGTTGCTTCCCGTGACCGACCCTGTCGTGGGTGCGTCGCTGGCTATCGACTCGATCACGCGCATCACGATGCGCGCCTCGGCGTCCGCCTGCTTCTTCGTCCTGCGCGATTCGGCCTTGTGGGGGACCAGCGCCGGAACGGCGAAGTTCGCCAGCAGCAGCGTGCACAGTATCACGCCCGACGATATCGAGGCCAGGGCGTCATGTATGGGGAAGGCCCCCGATGCGGGCAGCGTGGCCGGGACCGTGAGGACCAGCGACAGAGTGATGCCGCCCTTAGGGCCGGCGAACGCCATGGCCAACGCGCTTCGCAGGTTCTTTCCGGTGAGGAGGGTTCGCAGGCTTCTTCCTTTCCTCAGGCAGTGCACGGCGTCCATTCCGCAGATCCATGCGAACCTGACCGCTTCCAGCACCAGCGTCAGCGCCAGCACGACGCCGAACACGCCCACAGGGTCGCCCAGGCCGCCGTCGGCCGCGGGCTGAAGGATCCTGGGAAGCTGCATTCCAAGAAGCACGAATATGACGCCGTTCAGGATGAACCCGAGCGTGTCCCACACCCCTTTCGACTGCATGCGCTGCCGGGCCATCTGGATCGTGTGGCGGTGGGGGAGCAGCGACATCACCATCCCCGCCATGACCACGGCGATCACCGCCCCTATGTGGATCTGCTTGCACACAAGGTAGATGACGAACGGAAGCAGCAGCTCGAGCGTGACGTGCAGGTTGGGGCTGTCGATGCCCTTCCGCCGGATGAATTCCAGAAGCCCCCAGGCCAGAAAGCCGAGCACCATGCCGCCCAGAAG
>CABVEH010000253.1 GCA_902497215.1 uncultured Eggerthellaceae bacterium
CCCCGACGAGATCGCCGACGCCATCCGCATCGTGGACAGGGGCGACGCGCTGATCCAGCCCTCCGTCATGAAGCGCCTGGTGGAGGACTTCGCCTCGGCCGCCCCACAGGCGGCGCGCGTCAAGGGCGAGCATTCCGAGGCGCTGTCGCAGCTGACCGACCGCGAGGCCGAGATACTGCGCCTGGTGGCGCGCGGGATGACGAACGAACAGATCGCGGACGAGCTGTTCATCTCGCCGGCCACCGTGAAGACGCACGTCGCGCGCATGATGGCGAAGACCGACGCCCACGACCGCGCGCAGCTGGTGGTGTTCGCCTACGAAAGCGGCTTCGTCACGCCCTAGGAGTGCGCCATTACGACATGAAGGCCCCGGTCTGGCGGTCCCAAAGGCGCGAGTATTCGCCGCCGGATTCCACCAGCTGCGAATGCGGGCCGTCTTCCACGATTGCTCCCTCCTTCAGCACCACGATGCGGTCGAGGCTGGCCACTGTGGACAGGCGGTGTGCCACCACGATGGTGGTGCGCCCCTCCATCAGGCGCGCAAGCGCCTGCTGCACCTGCGCCTCGCTTTCGGAATCGAGCGCGCTGGTGGCCTCGTCGAGCACCAGGATGGGCGCGTCGGCCAGCATGGCCCGCGCTATCGCGATGCGTTGGCGCTGCCCTCCCGACAGCTTGATGCCCCGCTCTCCCACCAGGGTGTCGAAGCCCTGCGGCAGCTGCTCTATGAATTCCAGCGCGTTGGCCTGCCTGGCCGCCTTGCGCACCTCTTCCATGGTGGCGTCGGGGCGCCCGTAGGCGATGTTCTCGCGGATGCTGCGGTGGAACAGGAGCGACTCCTGCGGAACGTACGCGATCTGGCGGCGCAGGCTCTGCTGCGTGGTGGTGGCGACGTCCTGGCCGTCCACCTTGATGCTGCCCTCCTGGATGTCGGCCAGGCGCAGCAGGAGCTTCGTGAGCGTCGTCTTCCCGGCGCCGCTCTTGCCCACCAGGCCCACTTTCTGGCCTGCGGGGATGTGCAGCTCGAAGTCCTCGAACACCTGCTTGCCCTCGCCGCCGTCCTGGTACCAGAAGTTGATGCCCTCGAAGTCGATGCGTCCCTCGCCCACCTCGAGCGGCTTCGCGCCAGGAACGTCCGACACCAGCCGCGGCTCGTCGAGCACGGCCGTCATGCCGCTGGCGTCGCCGAAGGCCTGGTTGAACCGCTGGAGCCCCGTTGCGATGAAGTTGAACTGGTTCGTCAGCGTGTAGGTGTACGTGAACATCATCACCAGCGTGCCGGGGGTGATGCCGAACCACGAGTTGCCGCCCGAGATGAACACGGTCACGACGCTCATTATCACGAGGGTGATGGCGGCCGTGATCACGCCGCGGGCGAACGACGCCCTCATGCGCGTGGAGTCCTGCCTCACCACGTCGCGGTTCGCGACGTCGAACAGCGACCGTTCGTAGTCCTCGCGGCCGTAGGTCTTCACGGCGAGGATGTTGGTCACGGCGTCGGAAAGCTCGCCTGACAGCTGGTTCTGCGCCGAGGCCGCCTTCTCGTTCAGGTGCAGGATGCGCTTGTACATGACGTACGACACGCTGGCGTAGGCGAACAGCAGCACAAGCAGCACGGCGACGTACACCGGGACGAGCGGCGCCAGTATGGAGCACGTGAACACGACGGAGCATATGACCGGGAGGAACGGGAACGTGACGTTCTGCAACAGTTGAGTGTAGGCGCTCATGAACTTGCTGGTCTGCGAGACCAGGGTTCCCCCGAAGCGGTTCGAATGGAACGACATCGACTGGTTCGACAGCGCGTCGAACGCCATGGTGGCAAGGTCGTAGTTGACGGCGATCTGCAGCTTCCAGAGCGAGTAGTCCTGAAGCTTGCTGCAGGTCTGCCCCAGCACGTTGATGGCTATGAGCGCGGCGATGTAGGGCCCGAACACTTCGAACACCTGGTCGGACGGCACCGAGCCCTGGCTGACCCGGTCGACGATCAGGCTCATGACGTAGGGGTTGCCGTACGTGAGGAACCCGACGAAGCCGATGGTGGCCAGCACCACCGTGACGAACAGCCCCAAATGGTTGCGGGTGGCAATCCAGTAGTAGTGCAGCGTCCTGCGCGTCAACGACTGCTTCTTCTTAGGCTTGGATTGCCCTTCGAACATGTAAACCTCCTCGACGGCTTTCATGCAGCGCCACTGAAAGTTAGCCGCGGTTTAAATGGACAGATATGGACAGAAACGCCTCTTGTCCCTAAGTGTTACGAAAAGGGCCACCCGTATAGTGGCCCTGAACTGGTAAAAGTGGTCGGGACGACAGGATTCGAACCTGCGACATCCTGCTCCCAAAGCAGGCGCGC
>CABVEH010000254.1 GCA_902497215.1 uncultured Eggerthellaceae bacterium
CGCCTGAAGAAGGCAGTGGTCTACTGCTACGAGCGCATCCCCTTCTACAAGGAAAGCTTCGACGCCGCCGGGTTCGACCCCTACAAGGTCGAATCGTTCGACGACCTTCAGAAGGCGCCCTTCACCACAAAGCAGGACATGCGCGACGCCTACCCATACAAGCTGTTCGCCGTGCCCAAGGAGGAAGTGCTCGAGATCCACATGTCCTCGGGCACCACGGGCGTTGCCACCGTCAGCGGCTACACCGAGCATGACATCCAGGTGTGGGGCGACTGCTTCGCCCGCGGCATCGGATACGCCGGGGGCACCGACGAGGACATCTGCCACGTGTGCTACGGCTACGGCCTGTTCACGGGCGGCCTGGGCGGCCACTACGGCGGCCTGAAGGCCGGCTGCATGACCATCCCCATGAGCGCCGGCAATACCAAGCGCCAGATCAAGGTGCTGAACACCATGGGTTCGTCCATCATCTGCTGCACGCCCAGCTATGCCATGTACATAGCCGACACGGCCATCGAGATGGGCCTCGACCCGAAGAAGGACTTCAAGCTGAAGGCCGGCATCCACGGCGCCGAGGCGTGGTCGAACCAGTTCCGCGAGAACCTGGAAAAGAAGCTGGACTACAAGGCGCTCGACGTGTACGGCCTCACCGAGGTGATGGGTCCGGGAGTGGCCATGGAATGCCTTGAGCAGGACGGCCTGCACGTGGCCGAGGACCACTTCTTCGTGGAAGTGCTCGACCCCGACACACACGAGCCCGTGCCCGACGGCGAGTGGGGCGAGCTGGTCATCACCACGCTCGACAAGGAGGCCACGCCCGTCATCCGCTACCGCACGAAGGACATCACGCGCATCCTTCCGGGCGAATGCAAGTGCGGCGTGACGCACCGCCGCATCGACCGGCTGCACGGACGCACCGACGACATGTTCAAGGTGCGCGGCGTGCAGGTGTTCCCCAGCCAGATAGAGAACGTGTGCACCGCCTTCCCCGAGATCGCCGACTGGTACCAGATCGAGCTGACGCGCGACGGCGCGCTGGACGTGGCCACGCTGAAGATCGAGGTCAACCCCGACTTCGAAATCGACGAGGTGCGCAAGATCGAAGACCTGCAGAAGCGCCTCACCCAGGCGCTGCGCGACGAGCTCGCCACCACTATCAAGGTGCAGATCGTCGAGCCGTACACCATCCAGCGTTCCGAGGGCAAGGCCGTGCGAATCGTCGACCTTCGCGATGAGGAGGAGAAGTAATGATCGACCAGCTTACCGTTTTCCTTGGCAACAAGAAGGGGCGCCTGACGGCGCTTTGCGAGACCCTGGGCAACGCCGACGTACAGATGCACGCGCTGGCCGTCGCCGACACCAGCGACTACGGGATCGTGCGCATCATATGCGACAAGCCCGAAGAGGCCGTGCAGGCGCTTACCGACTCCGGGTTCACGGCCAGCCTTGCGCGCGTTGTGGCCGTGCAGGTTCCCGACGTGCCGGGCGGCGCCGCGCAGGTGTTCGACGCGCTCGAGAAGGCCGACGCCAGCGTGGAGTACGCCTACTGCTTCACGTCGTCGGTGGGCGCCGCGACGCTGGCGCTGAAAACCGACAGCGACGTGGTGGGCCTGCTCGAAGGGGCAGGGTTCCACCTGCTTTACCCGAAGGACATCTACGCCGCCTAGGCGTTTCGCAACGCAGGAGGAACGGATGCTCGTATTGGTAGTGAACGCTGGCAGCTCGTCGCTGAAGAGCCAGCTCATCGAAACGGACGGCAAGCTTTGCCTGATGAAGTGCCTGGCCCAGAAGGTCGGCACGCCCGAGGCTTCGATGTCGGTGGCCTTTTCGCCCGAGTTCCAGAAGGTGAAGTACAACGTCTCCGGCTTCACGGTGGAACAGTGCCTGGCGAAGCTGCTCGACGTGCTTGTGGAAGACCCCGAGTCGCCCATAGGCTCGCTCGACCAGATCGACGCCATCGGCAACCGCGTGGTGGCCGGCGGCGAGTACTTCACGCGGGCCACGCTGATCGACGACGAGGCGCGCGGGCACCTGACCGAGATCGAGGAGCTGGCGCCGCTTCACAACCCCGTGGCCGACCAGTGCATCGACCTTTTGCGCGAGGCCATGCCCAACACGCCGCAGGTGGCGGTGTTCGACACGGCGTTCCATCAGACGATGCCGGCGAAGGCATACATGTATCCGCTGCCGATGCGCTACTACAACGACTACCACATCCGCCGCTACGGGGCCCATGGCACCTCGCATCGCTACGCGGCGCAGCAGGCCGCGAACCTGCTTCGCCGGTCGCTGCGCGACCTGGGCCTCATCACCTGCCATCTGGGCAACGGCGGGTCCATCACCGCGGTC
>CABVEH010000255.1 GCA_902497215.1 uncultured Eggerthellaceae bacterium
GTGGCGACCACCACTCCGTCGCCGGAAACGTCGGATATGTGGACGTCCGAAACGTCGAGCGAATAGACTATGGTGCGCCCAAGCGCGCCTCGCGTTATGGCTACCTCGTTCAGTGCGAAGAAGCCGGAACCGACGGGGTCCAAGGCGTCCTCTTCCACCTCGTCGCCTTCGCATTCCACGGAGATCTCGAGGTTGGCGCGCCTGTCTTCTATCAGCTCGCCAGCGAAGGCGCGCGACACCATCTCGAGCACACCGCTCTCGCCGTCGTTGGCCAAGAACCCAAGGTTGCCGAAGTTGATCCCGAGGATAGGCGTGTCGAGCCCGCGCAGGAAACGCGCCGACCTCAATATGGTTCCGTCGCCGCCCAGCACCACGGCCAGGTCGGCCTCGATGCCGGCAAGCCCCCTGTCCTCCCTCGTGACGCCCGCGTACAGCTCGCTTGAGTCGATGAAGCTGCAGTCGATGGACTGGGACTCGAGGTAGGCGGAGAGCATGTACGACGACTCCATCGCTTTGGGGTTGATGTTGTTGCGCACGACGAGGACGAACATGGGCGCTTCTCCCTTCGAACGCCTGTAATTATATCCAACTCAAGGTAAACTGTTCCTATCATGAAGCATGCCAAGGAACTGAACCTAACCGATCTGGAACCCAAGGACGCGCAGCCTGAAGAGGCGCGCACCGAAGGCTTCGACGACGCTTCGGTCGGCAGCTCTGCGGCCCTGATAAGCGTCTGCACCATAATATCCAGGATAACGGGGTTCCTTCGCACCTGGTCTATGGCATACGCGTTGGGCGCCACGTTCCTATCCAGCTCGTATCAGATAGCCAACAACCTTCCGAGCATGCTGTACGAGCTGGTCATGGGCGGAATGCTGACCACGGCCTTCCTTCCCGTGTACCTGTCTGTGAAGAAGCGGCTCGGCAAGGAGCAGAGCTCGCAGTACGCCTCGAACCTGCTGACGCTCGTCGTGTTGGCGCTCGGCGTGCTTTCGGCGCTTTGCATGGTCTTTCCGTCGCAGGTCATCTACACACAGTCCTTCTATTCCGACCAGTCGGTCATGGGCACCGCAACGCTTTTCTTCCAGTTCTTCGCCATCCAGATCGTGTTCTACGGCGCGTCATCGATAATATCCGGGCTGCTCAACGCCAACCGCGACTATATCTGGGGGGCTATCGCGCCCGTGTTCAACAACGTGATAGTAATAGCGGCGTTCATCGCATACGCCGTCATCGCCCCAAGTAACCCCGATGCGGCCATATACATCATCGCTGTGGGGAGCCCCTTGGGCGTGTTCGTGCAGATGGTGCTGCAGATACCCGGGCTGAAGCGGTGCGGAATACGCCTGCGTCCGCGCCTCGACCTCAAGGACCCGGCCCTGCGCGAGACGGCAAGCATCGGCCTGCCGGCGCTGTTCGTCACCGTTTGCGGCTTCGTCACCGTGTCCGTGGGGAACGCGGCTTCCTACAGCTTCGCCGACAACGGCCCCTCGGTCCTGGCGTATTCGAGGCTCTGGTACACGTTCCCGTATTCGATGCTCGCAATACCCGTGTCTACCGCCATGTTCACCGAGCTGTCCAGCATGCAGGCCGAGTACGACACGAAGGGGGTCGTCAGGGGCATCGTCAGCGGCACCAACCAGATATTCTTCCTGATGATCCCGTTCGCCGTGTACCTGATGGTGTACGCCCAGCCGCTGGTCACCCTGTACCACATAGGCGCGTTCGACGAGGACGGCATCGCGCAGATCGCCTCATACCTCGCCGTGATGGCGGTTTCTCTGCCATTCTACGGGGTGAACAGCTACCTGCTGATGGTGTTCTCCAGCATACGCAAGATGATAGCCATATCGGTCATCACGCTCGTTGGGTCCGTCGCCCAGGTCGTCGTGATAATGGGGTCGGTGTGGTTGAAAGGGTTGGGATACCCGGCGACCATGGAATGGATAGCCGTGGGGTCGATTGCCGCATACGTCATCGGGGACGTGCTCGCGCTTGCCTTCCTGGGATGGCGCTATTCCCGCTGCGACTTCGACGGGAAGTCGATATTCCTCAGCTGCTTCCGCGGACTCCTTCTCGGCGTCGCAGGAGGGGCCGTGGGCGGTGCGCTGTTCTGGGCGCTCGAAACATACGTCGCGCCGGTCGGAGGGTCGCTTCCCATAGCGCTGGCGTACATCGTCGTCTGCGGATGCGTCAGCATGTTCGTCACGTTCGCGCCCGCCATTCGCCTGAAGCTTCCCGAGGCGGCGTTCATTACCGCCTTATGGGGCAAGCTGATGCGGAAGTTGAGACATCGATGAGGATTCCGTATTCCGACGGTGTGGGGTCTTTCGAGTCGCTCAA
>CABVEH010000256.1 GCA_902497215.1 uncultured Eggerthellaceae bacterium
CGTCGCGATCGTCACCAGCGGCCCAGGCGCCACCAACACGGTCACCGGCATAGCGACGGCATACATGGACTCGGTTCCCCTCGTGGTCATAACGGGGCAGGTCCCGCGGGCCGTCATCGGCACCGACTCGTTCCAGGAATCCGACATCGTGGGCATCACGATACCCGTGGTGAAGCATTCGTTCCTGCTGCAGTCCACCGACGAGCTCACCCAGACCATACGCGAGGCGTTCCATATCGCGTCAACCGGCCGCCCCGGCCCCGTGCTCATCGACATCCCGTCCGACCTGGCGGGTTCGACGATGGTGTTCGAGTACCCAGACGAGGTGAACATCCCCTCGTACAAGCCCACCTACCGCGGCAACGCCAAGCAGGTGCGCGCCGCTGCCAAGCTCATCGAGAAGGCGCAGCGCCCCGTGCTGTACGTCGGCGGAGGCGCGACCATATCGGGAGCCACCGACGAGCTGGTCAGGCTTGCCGACATGATGCGCATCCCAGTGGTCACGACGCTGATGGGGAAGGGCGCCTTCCCGGCTTCCCACGAGCTCAACCTGGGGCCGGTCGGCATGCATGGGGCGAAGTACTCCAACCTCGCCATGACCGAATCGGACCTCATCATATCCGCCGGGGCGAGGTTCTCCGACCGCGTGACGGGGCGGCTCTCCGAGTTCGCGCCGCATGCGGACGTCATACACATCGACATAGACCCCGCGGAGATAGGGAAGGTGCGCGAGGCGCAGGTCCCTATCGTGGGCGACCTGAAGGGGGTGCTGGACGCGCTGCTCGACCAGCTAGATAAGGACGGGGCGCAGCCCCAGTCCGACGAATGGGTCCAGCGCATCGAGGCCTGGCGCGAGCGTTACCCGTTCTACCATCCGAACCTCGGCGACGACAAGGACGAGATCGTGCCCGAGCTCGTCATGAAGGAGTTGTCGCGCCAGCTCGACCCGACGAACTCCGTGGTGGTGACCGAGGTGGGCCAGCATCAGATGTGGGCGCACCAGTTCATCGACAGGGAGGTTCCGAGGAGCTTCCTGTCGTCCGGCGGCCTGGGCACGATGGGGTTCGGGTTCCCTGCGGCCATAGGCGCCGCCATCGCCCAGCCGGACAAGATGGTCGTGTGCGTGGCGGGCGACGGGTCGTTCCAGATGAACTCGCAGGAGATGGCCACCGCCGCCATAAACAAGGTGCCCGTCAAGGTACTGATAATGGACAACAGGGCATTGGGCATGGTGCACCAGTGGCAGAAGCTCTTCTACAACGAGCGCTACTCCCAGACCCTTCTGGACGAGAACCCCGATTTCGTGAAGCTTGCCGACGCCTACGGCTGGCAGGGCGAGAAGGTGACGGACCCCTCCGAGGTTCCAGCCGCCATCTCGAGGATGCTGGAAGCCGAAGGCCCCTATCTCCTGGACGTGAGGATATCCCGCGAGCAGAACGTGTACCCGATGGTTGCGCCGGGGGCTGCGCTAGACGACGTCATGGGCGCGATAGACGTCGCCGTAGGGGCGGTGCGCACCGACATGCCGACAGGCGCCGCCGCGTCCGCCTCGCCGTGCGCGAACATCGACGCCCAGTTCGGCGGCCGCTGGGAGGCCGACCCGAGCGACAAGGGGGAGCACATGGGCCTGGACGGCGACGCATCGAACGGGAAGGGGGAATAGCATGAGAGGCGAGGTTAGGCACGTCCTTTCCGTGCTGGTCGAGAACAAGCCCGGCGTGCTGTCGCGCGTCACGGGGCTCATATCCAGGCGCGGGTTCAACATCGAATCGCTGTCCGTGGGCCCCACCGAGGACGACACGATGTCCAGGGTGACGGCTGTCGTCAACGCCGACGACATAGCCTACGAGCAGATAACCAAGCAGCTGCACAAGCTGATCAGCGTCCACAAGATCACCGACCTCACCGACGAAGGCGCCATCGAGCGCGAGCTGGTGCTGTACAAGGTCAAGGCGTCGCCCGAGAGGAGGAACGAGATCATAGAGATAGCGAACATCTTCCGCGCAAGGGTCGTGGACGTCGGCCGCACGTCGCTGACCATAGAGGCGACGGGCGACGAGTCGAAGCTTCGCGGCCTGGAGGACCTTATCCGCGCCTATGGGATAAGGGAGACGGTGCGAACCGGCAAGATAGCCATGTCGCGCAGCGGCAAAGAATAGGTAGAATGTATCCATATTCACAGAGAAAGGAACACCCCGAAATGGCCGTTACCATCTACTACGAAGAGGACTGCAACCCCCAGATAATCAAGGACAAGAAGATCGCCATCATCGGCTACGGGTCGCAGGGCCACGCACATGCGCTGAACCTCAAGGACTCCGGATGCGACGTGCGCGTCGG
>CABVEH010000257.1 GCA_902497215.1 uncultured Eggerthellaceae bacterium
AACGCTTGCTGTGGCTGCGTCGGGCGAACAGGCCCAGCAGGTCGAGCGCGTTGCCGCCGAGGGACAGGCCGTCTTCCAGAAGTCCGAGGTCGCATACGTCGACCTGTCGTACGACGGGGCCCCGGAAGGCGCGTACGTCGTGAACCGCTTCGACGTGGAGCAGGGCGGCGGCGTTGTGGACCATGGGGGATACACTCTGGTGAAGAACCTGACCAACACCGAGGAGATAGCCCTCGCCGACGACGCCGCGACGTTCGACGTCTCCGAGGGAACGTTCTTCTACCAGGGCAACCTTGGGAAGGTCGAGCTGCCCTGGGACATCCATCTGGAGTACTCCCTTGACGGCAAGAAGGTTGACGCCGACGAGCTTGCGGGCAAGGACGGGCATGTCGACATCGCGATGAGCACGTCGCAGAACCCCAACGTCGACCCGGCGTTCTTCGACAGCTTCATGCTCCAGGTCTCCTTCACGCTGGACCCCGAGAAGTGCAGCAACCTCGTTGCGGATGGCGCGACCGTGTCCGATGCCGGGGCCGACCAGACGGTGGCGTTCACCGTCCTTCCTGGGAAGGACGGGTCTTTCACGCTTTCTGCGGACGTCACGGACTTCGAGATGGCGGGCGTGCAGGTGGTCGGCATGGCCTACTCGTCCCCGGTGGAAGTTCCCGACACGTCGGGCGTCACCGATGGGATGCAGCAGCTTGCCGACGGCGTAAGCGAAGTGGCCAGCGGGTCTAGCTCGCTTGCGGGAGGCGGATCGGGGCTTGTCGCCGGCGCGCATCAGCTTTCCGACGGTGCAGCGAAGGCCGCCGAAGGGGCTTCCGCACTGCAGATGGCAGGCGAGTCGGTGAAGAGCGGCGCGTCAAGCATGGGGGATGCCATTGGGCAGCAGGCGAACGCTCTTTCCCAGCTCAATTCAATGCTTTCAGGCATTGACGTAAGCCAACTAGATCCTGCTCTTGCTGCTCAATTGAATGCGCTTAAATCGGGGGTTTCTGCCATCGATTCCGGCATGGAGCAGCTTTCGGACGGGTTTTTAGAATATCAGTCAGGCGTCGAACAATACGTCGACGGCGTCGACGGGCTTGCCACAGGCCTCGGCGAGCTGGAGTCTGGGTCGTCCAGCCTTGCAGCGGGCATCCGCCGCTACGTTTCGGGAATGGAGCAGCTCAACGGTGGCATCCAGTCGCTTGACGACGAGACATCCAAGCTTCCTTCGGTCGTGCAAGGCGAGATCGACGACATGATGGCCGAGTTCGACTTCCCCGAGTTCGCCCCGAGGTCGTTCGTGTCGGCCCAGAATTCGAACGTGCGCTCCGTGCAGTTCGTCATGACCACGCCGGACATATCGCTTCCCGACGAAGCCGAACCTGAAGCCGAGCAGCCCGAGGAAACCTTCGCCGACCGCTTCTTCAACCTGTTCCGGTGATCTAACGCGCCGGGTACCGCGCTATCCGTAGCGCTTCTCGAGCTCGCGGAAGGCCTGGCGAAGCACGGCATGCTCGTCGCGCTTGTCAATATGCCCCGACGACGGAATTACCCTATGTGCGGGGATGAGCACGATTATGGGGTTGCGGCGGACGGCCGAACCAATCATGCGGTAGGCGTCAGGGGATCCCATCGACTCGGCCAGCTCGCTGCTGGTGACTACATGCGAGTAGGGAATGCCGCACATCGCCTCCCACGCGCGCTTCTGGAAGTCGGTGCCCCTGGGTGCCAGCGGCACGTCGAATACCGAACGCTTGCCGGAAAGGTACTCGACCAGCTGGTTGGCGCACAGGTTAGTGAGCGCGTCGGGCGAGAAGTCTCCGTCGAGCTGGACGCGCCCCAGTGCGACGTTCGTCACGGACTTGCCATCGGATGCCACGGTGACCTTCCCGAACGGCATGTTGTAAGTGAAGAAGACGCGTTTTTCGCCCGAGAACTGCAACTCTTGGCGCCCTCCCGCCTTGGCGTATGGGTTAGAATGGCAGAGCAGACTGATTATAAACCGCCCCCGTCGATATGGTCGTGACTATGTTCGAGCCCGTTATGATATCGCCTTCGATACTCTCGGCAGACTTCATGAACATGGGCCGCGACGTGGCGACCATCGAAGACGCCGGGGCAGACTGGGTCCACGTCGATGTCATGGACGGGCATTTCGTCCCCAACCTCACCATGGGCGTGCCCCTCGTGAAGCAGCTGAAGAAGGCCACGTCGATGCCGCTCGACGTGCACCTTATGATCTCGAACCCGCTGCGCCAGATCCCTTGGTTCGTCGAAGCCGGGGCGGACATCGTCACCTTCCATGTCGAGGCGGTTTCTGAAGACGAGGCGTTCCAGGCGATAGGCCC
>CABVEH010000258.1 GCA_902497215.1 uncultured Eggerthellaceae bacterium
GCATCGATTCCGCATGCTACGAGATGTGCGCAATACGCAGCGATGGAGACAAGCCATGCGATGCAAGCAGCTATCGTCGTCTGATACAGCAGCGTGCGCTTCGACTCGGGGGACAGGAACAACGCGACGGCGGAGCCGGCGGCGATGTCTCCGAACACGATGAACGGCATCACGGACGCCGAACGCCATCCAGGCATCCCCAGGCTGTCGAAATAAGCCAGAGAGGTCACGACCATCAGGCCCACGCCTGCAACGACGCCGACCCAACGGAGCGCCTTCACCACCTTGCCTTTAGAGAAGGTAATGATGGAGTCGGCGACTAGAACCACAGCAAAGGCCATGGCCCAGTAGGCCTCTTGCGAGATCATCGACCCAGGATTGGCCAAACCGTTCATGAACCTGAGAGGATGCCCGAGGTGCATGAGGGTTCCGAGCAACCCTACGCCGAGAAGAACCAGGCAAACGACCGGAAACAGCCAAGGTCGGCGCTCTTCTTCCAGAGCGCCATGGCCGGATATGCAGACGACGTTGACCGTGTAAGCCCCGGCAGCCAGTCCGGAGCATGTTGTGAATACCAGGAGAGGAAGAAGTTCCAACATGTGTCCTCAGCTCCTTATATGTAAAAGACGGACGGGCGGGTTTCATATTCCCGCAAATACGGTTCGGCGTGCTTCTGCTGAATCAGCTTCGAAACCTCGCTCTCAGGATCGTTCAGGTTTCCGAATATGCGCGCGTTCGCCGGACATGCCGCCACGCAGAATGGAGCCGCATCCTTGTCGAGCCTCGACTCGGAGCAAAACGTGCACTTGCTCATGACGTGGTTCACCGTGTCCATCGATGGTGCCCCATAGGGGCACACCCAGCTGCAATAGCCACATCCGATGCAGACGTCCGTGTCGACGCTGACGATGCCCGTCGCGACATCCTTGTGCATCGCCCCGGTCGGGCAGTGGGCAACGCAGGCGGGGTTTTCACAATGGTTGCAGAGCATAGGGCGAAATGCCAAGGTAGCCGCCGGGAACGTCCCCGTGGATTGATAAAGCACGTCGCCATCCAGGCTCTCAAGGTGGTTCCAGGCCGCATCGCCTGGAACCTCGTTGGAAATCTTGCAGCTGACGGTGCAAGTCTGACATCCGACGCAATGCTCGGTGTCTATCACCATGCCGTAACGTTTGTTTTCAGCCATGATCCGTCCTCCTTTACGCCTTCTTGACCTCGACCAACGTGTCGTAGAACGCGCTGTTGGTCATCGAATACGCCTCTTCTGCATCGCAGATCGTGTGATGGGTGATGTTCTGGTAGCAGCCCTCGACGAAGTAGTCCGGCGTCCATCCAGACTGGGTCGCCACGGTTCCCGGAATGATTCCCTCGGTGAGGAACGCCTTTATCTTGCAGTACCCTCTGTCGTTCTCCATCGTCACGATGTCGCCATGCTCGATGCCGCGCTCCGCCGCATCGAGGGGGTTCATCTGCAGCAACGGCTCATCTTGCACCAGGGTCAGAGCAGGATTGAGGATATGCTGGCTGTGCACGTTCAAGCGGTCGTGGTACTGAATGCACACAAGCGGATATTTGGCGGCAAGCTCCCCGCGCGGATCCTCTGCGGGCGGCTTCCAGGTCGGTACCTCATCGTCGAATTCCAGCATCGACTCGGTGTAGAACTCGAACTTTCCGGTATCCGTCTTGTACCCGGTGCCGTTCGCGTACACGATAGCCGGCTCGTAGATGGCATCGGAGCGGCCATAGATGCCCTGTTCCACGACGTCGCGCTCCCATTCGAAATCGTCCCAAGCAGGGTGATCCGTTCCGACAAACTGCCTGATCCACTCCTCGTCGGTCTTGTCCCAATACTGTTCCACGCCGGTCCTCTCGGCAAGCATGGTCATGATCTCAACGTCAGACTTCGACTCCCCCATGGGGTCGATTGAAGGCTGGTTGAACATGACCCACGGACTGCGGTCGATCATGTCCCAGTGCTCCCAATACGTGCTGCCGGGAAGAACGATGTCCGAGTACTTCGTTGTCCAAGTCCACCAGGGATCCACGGTCACGATGAAGTCAATCGACGGGATGACCTCCTCGATGATGCGGTTCGAATCGGGACTCATGTTTATGAAGTTCGAATTCGCAATCCACATGAAATCGATAGGAACCGGGTCGTTTTCAACTGCGGCGGAGTAGACCATCGACGAAGGCAGGAGGTTCGCCTTCTTGCCCGTCTCCGACCAGTCCGCATAGTTGAACACGGGACCCGTGTATCCCGCCACAGGCTTGTTCGTGGCAGTTCCACCTGCATGCGACGCGCCTCCACCGTTGACGCCGATATAACCTGCA
>CABVEH010000259.1 GCA_902497215.1 uncultured Eggerthellaceae bacterium
TCGTCGATGAACGCCATGGCGAATGCGCCCGCGAAAAGCGCCACGGACGCCCCCACGATGACGGGACGTGCGCCGATCTTGTCGCTGAGGATCCCGGCCAGCGGGTTGAACACTATGGCCAGTATGGTGACGGGCAGGAACACGAGTCCCGCGTCGACCGGCGTGAGCTGCATGACGTTGATGACGAACAGCGGAACGATCAGCGTTATGCCCATGAACGACGCGAACAGGCAGTTCTGGGCCACGAAGCTGACGACGTAGGTACGCGACCCGAAGATGTCCATGCTTATAAGAGGCTGCTCGATGCGCTTCTGGCGCGCTATGAACCAGACCAGGCAGACGACGCCGACCAGCGCGGGAAGCCACACCACGGCCTCGGCCAGAGGCATGTTGGCGGCGTTCGAGAACCCAAGCAGCAGTCCGCCGAACCCCAGCGTGGAAAGCAAGAACGACGCGAAGTCCAGGTACGCGTCCTGCGGCTTGTGCTCGTGCCGGCTGACCAGCAGCAGCGTGGCCACGGCAAGCGCCACGGCAGCGCCCATCAGCATCCAGAAGAAGCTGCGCCACCCCAGCGTCCCCACCAGCACGCCGCCTATGAGCGGGCCTATGTTGGGGGCGAAGCCCATGGCGATGCCTGCGATTCCCATGGCCGTGGCGTTCTGGCCGGGCGGAAAGCGCGTCATGGCTATCGTCTGAAGTATGGGAAGCGTGATGCCGGTGCCTATGGCCTGCAGGATGCGCCCGCACACCAGCACGAAGAACGTAGGCGCGAGCGCAGACACAAGCGACCCTACGAGCGTGAACGCCAGCGACACCAGGATCAGCGTGCGCACGGAAAGCCGGCGAGACAGGTGCGTCACCAGCGGGACGGTGACCCCGATGGCAAGCATGTAGACGGTGGTGAGCCACTGGCCCGTGTTCTCGTCGGTGCCGAACGACGCCTGCACGCCGCCCAGCATGGAATTCGTCGCCGTCTGGGCCAGGCTGCCGAACGCGCACGCCAAGGTGACGATGGCGAACATTATGTATGTGCGGCGCCTGTCTTCCATAGGGAACCAGTATATCGAGAGCTCTGCGGAAACACGGCGGAAAACGTCCGCTTCGCCAACGGGGAACGGCCCGCGCCCCGCCGCAAGCGCGCAGGCTTACTAGGCCAGCAGGGCTCCGCCGGCGACGATCATGGCGAGCACGATGCCCATGACGGACTCGCCGCCAAGCAGGCCCGATGCGACGACCATGCCCTTTTCCTCGGTGCGCCTTTCCGCAGCCTGCCGGGCCTCGTCGTCCAGGGACGCGCGGCGGCGCTTCATCACCAGGTCGAACACCACCTTCGCCATGGCGCCCAGGAAGGTCGTTAGGGACATGTAGAAGGGCAGGTAGATGCCCAGGCCGAACATCATCGACGGGAAGCGAAGCAGGTACAGCACGAAGCCCACGCCCAACCCGATGAGGAACGCCGGAAGGTTGGGTATTCCCGACACCATGGTGGCGACGACACTCGCCTGGGCCGAGACGAATTCCTTGCCCACGCCGAACGCGTCGGGGCCGTACGCCTGCAGAAGCACGCACATGACGGCCACCGCGACCACCGAACCCACGATGCCGCCGATGGCCTGGCCCACCCACTGCGCCGTGGGGTTGGTGCCAAGCACCCTGCCCGCCTTGAAGTCGTTCATGACGTCGCCGGCAAGGCCGCATGCCACCGCCACCAGAGCCGCTATGAAGAACAGCTTGACCTGGGCCATCTGAGCGATTCCCGCAACGCACAGAAGCACGATCAGCCCGAATATCTCCATTGGGTCGATGCCCGTCTGGCCGACGCTCTGCGCGCTCATGGCGCAGGCCACGAACGCGGCAATCACCACGGCCAGCGACACCAGGAACGGAAGGTCGAGCAGCAGGCACGTGGCCACGGCCACGCACGCAAGGACCAGCGCGCCAACGCCAATCCCGCGGGCGCGGCGCCTGGACGCAGCGGCGTCCCCGCAGGCGTCGGCCTCGAGGTTGGGGACCACCTGGGCCTTCAGGCACAGGTTCTTCGACTCGTCCATCTGCCTTCCCATGCGGGCCGACAGGCTCTTCGCGGCCTTGGGGATGATGTCGCGCACGATGACGGCGATGCCACAGCCCATCATGCACCCCATGCCCAGGCACGACGCAACCTGCTGGCCGAACTCGACGCTCCAGAGGCCCGCGGCGCTGCCCCCGACGATGACGCCGAAGTTGCCCAGCACCGCCCCCGCGAACCACACGACGATGGCGCCGGTTCCCACCAGGAAGCCCACGGCCAGCATCATGGGCGAGTTGTATATGCCGAACGCGACCC
>CABVEH010000260.1 GCA_902497215.1 uncultured Eggerthellaceae bacterium
ACTTCGCATGGCCCGCTTCGACGAGCTTCCCGGGAAGCTGGCGTACCTGTTCTGGGGTCCGAACGTCGAAGTCGACGAGAAGTCCCTGAAGAAGGTGCTGAAGAAGGAGGGCGCCCGCGCAGGCGAGGCGCTTCAGCTGTGCCGCAACGTGCTGGCCGACGAGGGTTGCGCATGGGATGCCGAAGGCCTTCAGGAGAAGTGCCGCGCCCTGGGCGAGGAGGCCGGCATCAAGCCGCGCAACCTCTTCCAGCCGCTGCGCGTCGCCGTGTGCGGGAACATGGTGTCGCCGCCGCTGTTCGAGTCCATCGTCATGATGCGTCGCGAGGACGTGCTTGCGCGCATCGACTCGGCCTTCGAGCTCGCGAACGCGGAATAGGAGGGGCTATGGCTGCACCAGACGGAGGGGCGCCTGAGCCCCGCCTTCCCGAGAACCCGACGCGTGAACGCGCAGGGGCGCGTCATGGGCGGCGCGGTGTTCACGTTGGCCGACTACGCTTTCGCGGCGGCCAGCCTGTGCGGCGAGGCCAGTTCGGTCTCGCTGACCAGCACGATCGAGTTCATGAGGTCGCCCAAAGGCAACAAGCTGATTGCAACCTGCGACGTGGACCGCTCGGGGCGCAAGGTGGGCTTCTACACTATCGACGTGGCCGACGACCTGGGCGAGAAGGTCGCAAGGGTCGTGACCACGTGCTACCGTCCGGTCTGACGGAAGGAGAGGCGTGGCAACCAACGCTGACTACACCAACGAGTACTTCGACATAATCGACGAGCTCGACGGCGCCGTGGACGACAGGCGGCGCGCGTTCGACTACATGAAGGGCTCGACGGCCATCGTGCACCACGAGGTGGTGGCGTGCTCTTTCGTGCCCAGGCTTTTCGGGCAGAAGACGTACGACCTGATGAAGCGCGCTTCCGAGATGACGCACGGCATCCTGTGCAAGGTCATGCAGCACTACATCGACGACGAGCAGTACAGGAGGCTGTTCGACTTCGACGAGCGCCTTGAGCGGCTGATACTTCTCCCGCGTGGCTACGACAGCATGCTGCCCTTCGCCCGCATAGACACCTTCATAAACGAGGACACGCTCGATCTTAAGTTCTGCGAGTTCAACGGAGACGGGTCGGCGGGCATGAACGAGAACCGCGAGATAACGAACTCGATCGCGGGCTCGCAGACGCTGGATGCGTTCCGCGAGCGCCACGACGTGCTCGGATGCGACCTCTTCGAGCCCTGGGTGGACGACTTCATCGCCATCTACGGCACCTACGACCACAAGGTGGAGAACCCCACGTTCGCCATATGCGACTACCTCGAGAACGGCGTGGTGGACGAGTTCCACGTCTTCGCCGGCCTGTTCGAGAAGAGGGGCATCCCATGTCATGTGTGCGACGTGCGCGACCTGCGCTTCGACGGACACGAGCTGAAAGACCCTGACGGCCATCGCATAGACGCCATCTGGCGCAGGTGCGTGACCAACGACGTGCTAGAGTTCTGGGACGACTCGCAGGACCTCGTGTCCGCAGTCGAGGCCGAGAAGGTGGCGCTGATCGGCAGCTTCGCCGGGCACATAGTGCATGACAAGCAGATATTCGACGTGCTCGCCAAGGACGAGACGCTGCAGTTTCTCGAGGCCGAGGAGGTCGCGTTTTTGGAGCAGGCCCTTCCGCAGACCGACTTCCTCGACAGCCGCTTCGTCAACCTAGGGCAGATAAAGGCGAACAAGGACGAGTGGATAATCAAGCCTTCCGACCACTACGGCGCCGACAACGTCTACGCCGGCTGCGAGGTCACGCAGCAGGAATGGGAGCGCCTGGTCGACGAGTTCACCGACGACGGTGCCGGATACCCGTTCATCGTGCAGCGCTACGTGCGCCCGTTCAAGACGAAGACGCTTCCTCCCGACGGCGGGATCGACAGCCTTCCCGACGGCGCGGTGAAGTGGGACCCCGAGATGTACAACAACCTGAACGGCCTGTACCTGTACGACGGCAAGTTCCAGGGCGTGTTCAGCAGGCTTGGGCCGCATCCGGTCATCAGCAAGCAGAACGACGGCATGACCGCGGCGACGCTGTGGGTGGACGCCGACGTGCAGTGCGGGCTGAGGCTTCCGTGACAGCAAAGGGAAGGGGAGGCCAGCAGACAGTCGTCGCCGTACTCGGGGCGCTGTTCCTCGCGGTCACCTACCTGGGCATAGGCTACGCGTGCTGCGCGGGGATCCCGTTCGTCGCCGAGAAGGTGGCGTACGCGACCGTCGACGACGCGGGGTCGCCCTTCGACAAGGAACAGCTCGTGGAAGGCGCGCTGGCGACCCGCGACTACTCGT
>CABVEH010000261.1 GCA_902497215.1 uncultured Eggerthellaceae bacterium
GCATACGAGCCGTTGCCCTGCGTGCCTGCGTTCAGGTGGCGCGCGTTGTAGGACTCTATGTGGTCAACGCCTTGAGACGACGTTACAAGATGTGCCATCCTACTCGCCCTCCGTCATGAATTCCTGGACGTCGCGGTTCCACGTGAGCATCATCGACTCGTACTTCTCGTAGCACTCCTCGCACACCACGAGTTCGGTGCTCACGCCCAGCGCGTCGTCGAACGACACCACGTGCCATCTCTTGGCGGCGGTCTCGTCGCCGTCCTCGACGAACTCCTGGGGAACTTCCTTCCTCTTGTGAACAGAGGCCGAACGCGAGCATGTGTAGAGCTTCCCATCCTTCACCGGCATCTATTGGACCTCCAATGCTGTCCTGGTCGTGCATGTGATCTTGCTGTTGGTGACCTTCGCTTCCTTCTGCGCGACCTCCGTGACGACGGACGTCTTCAGCTCGGACGACCTGCCGCCTACGATATCGCCGATGTCGTAGGCCCCTGTCGTGGCGTTCTTCAGCGAGACGGTGAGCATCTTCTTCTGCGTCTCTTTGATGCGTTTCTCGATGGCCTCCACGAGGTCGTCTTCCTCGGCGCTCGGCGAGTCGTATATCTCCATCCGGTGCTCGACCCCGAAGAGCTTCTGCGTCGGGGACTTGTTGCCGTTCCTGTCGGCGTAGAGGTTCACGGCGATGCGGCTTGCGCCCTCGCCCTTCCCAAGCCCCAGCCAATGGTTCGTGAGCCTGCGTTTGCGCAGCTTGATGTCTACCAGGTCGCCGTCCGTGCCGTCGTCGGTGTAGTCGGCCCGCGCGACCGCGCCCACCTCGCACTTGCGGGTGCGCCCGTCATAGCGGAAGCGCGGCTTGGCCCCAACGGACGCGCACATCTCCAGCAAGGCCGCGTAGCCGTACCTGTACCGTATGCGGTAGCTGCTCACGGAGATGCCGGCCGCCTCTTGCGGGCGCGTCATCCTGTCCTGGAGTCCTAGGCGGGTTATGAGCGCCCCTATGACCTCGTTCAGGTCGCCCGAGAGAACCAGGTGGCTCTGGCCGGGGTCGGGCTCTATTACGTTCTCCTGCCACATGCCCTGCCACGTCCTGCCTGATGCGGTGATGAACTTCTTCGTGGTGTCTATCTCCATGTCGTCCACGATGCCGCCGAACTCCGTGCCGTCGATCATCAGGTACCAGTTCTCGTCTATCCCCAGCCCCTTTGGGACGTCGAGCGAGAAGTTGTTCCTGTCGGTCCCCACCACGAAGTCGCCGGAGAACGTGGGGACGGTGTCCACCTCTCGCCCGTAGGGGTCGGCGTATATCAGGAGGGGTTCCAGCATGGCGCGAACCTCTCCTCGTACATGGTCACCTGGATGTTGAAGGCCCCGGCCCACGAGGCCACGTGCTCTCCCACGGGCACCTCCGCGAACACGTGGGCGCCCTCCTCGCGGACCCCCGCCGCGAGCAGGCTCCGCTCGGCGCCGTTGACGTCGCGCAGCACGATGTGCGTGCTGCCGTCCTCGGGGAAGCCCTGCACGATGACCAGCTGGCCCTTGGCGGCCGTGGTCCTCACCTGGTAGCGGTTGGGGCCGATGATGACGTAGGGGTTGTCGCAGGGGCCTGGGAACACGATGTCGCACTTGACGGGCAGCATGAACGGGTTCCGCACGATGGCCGTGGTCCCCTGGGAGCGCCCGTAGTCGTGCGGGAAGTCGTAGGGGAAGTCCAGCCCTCCGACCGTGCGGCCCTGGTCGGCAAGGAGGGTGACGGAGTGCTTGCGCACCCACACGGGATGGTCGGACACGAACGTGATGTCGGCCGCATAGGACCTCTCGGAATAGTGGTAGCCCGACGGCTCTACCTTCTTCATGTAGGCCTTGATGTAGGACTGCCCGGCCTTGAGCGTTCCGGGCGTGCACGTCTTCGCGTCGTAGCTGAGGACGTCCACGAGCCGGTCGCGCTCGGCGAGCGAGCCGCGCCGCATGACGGCGTGCAGCCCCAGCTCCCTGGGCTCGTTCGAAAGCCCCACGATGCGCCCGCCCAGCTCCTCGTACTCGAGGTCTATGTCGAAGATGTCGGTGACGCCGTAGTGCCAGGGGTTCCCGGCGTCGTCGCCCCCGAACCTCACCGAGTCGCCCTGGGAGTTCACGTACTCGATCTCTCTTATCACAGGTACTCCTTCGCCAGCTCGTTGAGCGAGGCCAGCTCGCGCATGGTGAGGGGGTCGCCGCCGTTGTCGGAAAGCATGCGGGGAAGCCCCTTGCGGAGCGCGGCCAGCTCTGCGAGTATCGCCTTCATGACGGCAAGCAGCTCCGCGTTC
>CABVEH010000262.1 GCA_902497215.1 uncultured Eggerthellaceae bacterium
CCCATACCGGCGCGAACGCCGAAGCCGTCGACTACACCGACGAGGGCGCGGTCGACTACCGGATAACGAACGACCCCGACAGGTGCATGAAGTGCGGCCTGTGCATAGCGTTCTGTCCATGCGAAGTGCTCGAAGCCAACGACGAGGGGCACCCGTACGCGGCGCATCCCGAGCTTTGCGTCGGATGCACCACGTGTTCCGGGAACTGCCCGGTCCGCGCGCTTACGGTCGAAAACGTGGGCGGCGCGTCGTTCGACCCCTATGCGGACGAGCAGCGTGCCGAACCCATCGGCAAGGAGGCCCAAAGCGAATACGCCAGGCTTCAGCAGTCCATCATGGACAGCCTGGGCCTTCGCTGGCAGCCGGTGGCCGTCGGCCTGATAGACGCGGAAGAGCAGCTGCCCGACGCCCCCATGCCGTCCGAGAACCTGCGCTTCTGCCAGGCGATGATGGCGGCGCGCCGCGGGGCGTCCATACTCATGCCGCCGTTCAAGCACTCGTGCCCCGACGGCACGTCCATCTTCGGCATGACGGGGGTTCCCGAGAAGCTGGCCACGGGCGAGATATACGTGCTGTTCCACAAGGTGGTGAACGCCGAGGCGGCGGCCAAGATGGTTGCCGAACGCCCCGTGCTTCCCCCGAAGAGCAAGCGCGCAACCTACGTCGCCCCCTTGGCGAAGACGGTGCGCGACCCCGAGGTGGTCGTGTTCACGGGCACGCCCGAGCAGATGATGTGGCTGTCCATGTCCATGAGCTACTACACGGGCCACAGGCACGACTTCCATGCCAGCGGGTTCAACTCCATGTGCGTCGAGGCGGTGCTGCTTCCGATCGCCAACGACGAGCCAAACATCACGTTCGGCTGCTACGGCTGCCGTGCAGCCACCGACGTGGGCGAGGACATGATGTTCATGGGCGTCCCCACGCGGCTGCTTCCCATGATCGCCGAAGGCGCGGCCGAGCTCGCCAAGAAGGCCATCCCCGACTCGCGGAACAAGATCTACGTCCCGCCAATCATGTGATGGGCGAGCTGTTCACATTACGGCCGGCGAGGCCCGGGGACAAGCCGTGGCTTGATTCGTACTGCGCCGCAGAAGGCATGGCGAACCTCGACGGCATAGGCGGCGTGACCGTGGCGGCCAACGCGTCAGACGAACCCGTCGGGTTCATTCAGATCGCTCGGGGAAGAAACGGCGTGGCGCACGTCTATCCCATAGTCGTGCATCCTTCGTGGCGCGGCTACGACGTGGGCAGGGCGCTGATCGAGGACGCGCATGCGAAGCACGGCGAGCTTCGCCTTGTGTCGCGCGGGAGCTCTGTCGGGTTCTACGAGCGGCTTGGTTTCGAGGAATGCGCCTGGGATATGGTGGACGACGAGCAGACCGAAGGCTGCGCCGACTGCTCGATGAAGGACGAATGCAAGCCTTTGCCCATGCGGCTGCCTGCGTGACGGTGGTCGGGTCTTTTGTCACATTGCGGAGCGTGCCATTTGATGTGTTCTACTGGCACACTAGGCGGATGCTACTCGGCGTCGTGGCCTCCACACTGCGGCGTTGGCGGGATGTCGATGCCTAGGGCCGTGCACGCCTGGCCGCGAAGCTCTTCTATGGTCAGCTCGTAGCAGGCCAGAGCGTCCACCCAGCGCCTCAGGCAGAGAAGCCCCTTGTCGGTCAGCGTGAACATCCTCTTCGCGGCACCCTCGGCCGGCGTCGACCACTCGGATGTCACCAGCCCCGCCTCCTCCATGCGCTTCATGGCGCGGTAGACGCCCGTGGCATCGGGCTTCTTGCCTCCGAACATGGGGGAGTTCGCCGCCTTCTGGACGATGCTGTAGCCGTGCATGGGCTCGCCGTTCTGCGCCAGAAGCGTCAAGATCGTCGGCTGGGACAGCCGGCTGAGCGACTTTCCGAGCTCGGAGCATTCCTTCAGGTCCTCGTCAGACTTTGGGTGGCATCCGCTCCACATTTTCGTTCCCTCTCGCAGTATGTGTCCATGGCGGCCAACAGGGCAGCCTTGCGATGCCTCTGCGACCATTGTCTTCGGAAGATTATTTCACAACCGACACTATTGGTGGATGGAATTAGGCTCGCGGTGCGAATATTTCCGGAATCGTTCGCCAGATTGACGCGACGTCGGGCGGCGTTGGCGCCGTGGTGGCGCCTTCCAGCTGGTATCATTTCCACCCAGGAAGAAAGCAAGGGGGCTATATGTGCGGAATCGTCGGATACGTCGGCACGCGTGATGCGGAAGACATCCTGATCGACGGGCTGAAGCGCCTGGAATACCGCGGGAAGCTCGAGGTA
>CABVEH010000263.1 GCA_902497215.1 uncultured Eggerthellaceae bacterium
AGCAGTAGCCGAAAGAACGGAGTTTTGGGCAGGTTTGGAGTGTCGCACGCTTCGTGATTCTTTGGTATATGACCCAGTCCAATACCGAATAATCACACCCCTGATATGGCAACAGACGGGTTCTCGCCCTTAATTATTTGACTGGGGGTCAAGGGGTCGCAGGTTCAAATCCTGTCGTCCCGACCATTTTTCTCCTTCACACCACTCACATCGGATATCCAACCGCTCGTTTCCGGACGCTTCTCCGTTCGCGGTCGCATTTGCGCTAAAAGCATCCAGCTTGCCGAAGCAGGCGGGGTTTCTCCCGGCTCATTTGATAAAGTCGAATGCATCCAGCCGTCCCGTTTCCTGGGCACGGACACGTTTCATGAGAACAGAAATGGGAGGGGGAAGCCCATGGAGATGCTCTTGTTCCTGATCGCATTTCCGCTTGTTGCGGCACTGCTGCTGGTCGTGCTGCGCTTCGACGGGGCCCGCGGCTTCGTCGTCGTCGCGTCTGCGGCAGCGATCGCCGTGGCGTCGGTTCTTCTCGTCGTATTCAACGCAGGGTACGAACAGGGGAGGATGTTCGAGTTCGCCTCGCCTTTGGTGGACACCCTGTGCACGGCGATAAGCGCGGTCTGCGTCGTGGTCGTGCTGGCCTTCGCGGTGAAGTACAAGAACCTGATAGCCGGGCTGCTCGGCATCGTGCAGATAGTCCTCGTGGCGGTCGTCGAGTTCGGCTTCGCCCACGAGATGGAGGTCGCGAACGGCCTCTACGTCGACTACCTTTCCCTCGTCATGGCGCTAATCATAGGAATCATCGGGTCGGGCATCTGCATCTACGCGCTAGGGTACATGAAGGACTTCCAGGCGCACGAGCCCGAAGGGGCGAAGGACCGCCGTCCTACGTTCTTCGCGCTGATGTTCGTGTTCCTCTCGGCGATGTACGTCATCGTGTTCTCGAACAACATGATATGGATGTTCACGGGGTGGGAGGTCACCACCCTCTGCTCGTTCCTGCTTATCGGGTACACGAAGACGCAGGAGGCCATCGCGAACGCCTTCAGGCAGATAGTCATGAACCTTGCGGGAGGCATTGGCTTCATACTCGCCCTGCTGTTCTGCGTAAGCCAGATAGGCACGCTGTCGCTGCGCGACTTCATAGACATCGCGGTGCAGAACCCGACCTTCGCCATGGTCCCCGTGGTGCTCCTCGCGTTCGCCGGAATCACCAAGGCGGCGCAGATGCCCTTCCAGACGTGGCTTCTGGGCGCCATGGTCGCACCTACTCCCACAAGCGCCCTTCTGCACTCGTCCACCATGGTCAAGGCCGGCGTGTTCCTGCTGGTGAAGCTCGCGCCGTGCTTCCTGGTCAGCGCCATCCCGTCCATGATGGTGATGCTCGTCGGAGGCATCACGTTCATGCTGTGCTCGTTCATGGCCATATCCCAGACCAACGCCAAGCGGGTGCTCGCGTACTCGACCATCGCGAACCTCGGCCTGATCACCGCCTGCGCCGGCGTGGGAACGCCCGAGGCGGTGTGGGCGGCCGTCTTCCTCATCATCTTCCACGCAATAGCCAAGTCGCTGCTGTTCCTCTGCGTCGGCACCGCCGAGCACCACATCGGAAGCCGCGACATCGAGGACATGGACCTGCTGTTCGACCGCATGCCTCGCCTGGCGCGCTTCATGATGCTGGGCATCATGTGCATGTTCATCGCCCCGTTCGGCATGCTCGTGGCGAAGTGGGCCACGCTGGTGTCGTTCGTCGACATGGACCAGGTGGCGCTTGTGCTCATACTCGCCTTCGGGTCCGCCGCCACGTTCATGTTCTGGGCGAAGTGGATGGGCAAGCTCGCAGGAATCGCCGGAAGCCCCGAGAACGTCGAGGTCACCGTGCATCCCAGCGAATGGTTCTCCATACTTCTCATGGCCGTGCTGCTGGTCGCCGGCTGCGTTCTCATCCCCGTGATGTCGTCGATGCTCGTCGAGCCCTACGTCGTCCAGGTGTACGGGATGGCAGGCCAGGACATCGCAACCGACAACCTGTGGATAGCGAGCATATGCGTGGTCGTCGTGGTCATCGCGCTGTTCACAGGCCTCGGGCATTCGAGGAAGCGGAAGGTAGACGTCTACCTTTCGGGCGTCAGCGTCGACAACGAGGCGCGTTCGTTCCAGAACTCGCTCTCCGGGCAGACCGTCGCCACGGCCAGGAACTGGTATATGGCCGACTGGTTCGGAGAGGCGCGCGTCGCCCCCGTAGGGGGAACCCCGTTGATGGTGGCCTTCTCCTTGGACATCAGCTTGCGCACGTCGTAGT
>CABVEH010000264.1 GCA_902497215.1 uncultured Eggerthellaceae bacterium
GTTGTCCATGAAGTAGTAGTCCTCGCCGTCGTTGTAGAGGTACTGCAGCTTCGACGTCTCAAGGCGCACGGAGTCGAACTTCGTGCCCGAGTTGAAGGTGTAGTCGACCACGCGGCCCGACTTGATGTCCTTGAGCTTGGTGCGGACGAACGCGCCGCCCTTGCCGGGCTTCACATGCTGGAACTCGACTATGGTGCACATCTTGCCGTTGTTGATTATGCACATGCCGTTCTTGAAATCTGCAGTGGAAACAGTCGCCATCTTCACTCCTCGCAGGGTGCCGCAGCGGGTGCGCGCCCCAGTTCTAAATGATATTATGGATGTTTGCGAATCACTAATTATAGGAGAAACAGGCCTTGTTCTCAACGTCCGATATCGTGCACAACTCGAACGCCAAGTCGTTCGAACGGGGGCGCCAGCTGGCCGAGCGCGAAGGCTCCGTGGCCGCCGGTACGTCGCCGGAAGGCAGTCCTGCGACGTGTCGGCCGACGTCAGGTCGTCAAGCGGCATAGCCGAGCACTTCCACGCCTACCTCGCCACCGACCCGCTGTGCGAGAGCATCGTCGACTACGAATGCACCTGCCCCGCGGCACGCAAGCACGACTCCATGTGCAAGCACGCGGTGGCGCTCGCGCTGTCCTTCATGCGCGACCCTTCCAGCTTCCAGGGCTTCGACGACCAGTTCAAGGTGTCCACCAGCCGCTCGATAAGGCGGTACATGGACGACGCCCCCGGAAGGAAGGCGTTCTCGCTTCCCGACGGCGAGGCGCATCTGAGTGCAACGCTTTCATGCTCGTTCGGCACTTGGACGCTGAAGGCGCAGATAGAGGCCCTGGGCGCCCGGTACGTGATATCCGACATGCAGGCGTTCGGGGAGGCCGTGGCCATGCGCACTTTCTACTCGCACGGGAAGCGGCTGGCCTTCGTGCACTCCCCCGAGTGCTTCGACGACGCCTCGCGGGGGATGGCGCTGCTCGTCGCCGAGAAGTCGCAGGAGGGCAAGGCGCAGAAACGCGAGCTGGGTCTTTCCGAGGCCGACGTGGTGCGCCTTCTCGACTCGCTCGGCGGTGCGACGTTCACGCTGGAGGCCGACGGCGGCACGTGGTGCAACATGTCTGCCACCGAGGCAGACCCCGACGTCCTGCTCAGAATCGTCTCCTCGCAAGACGGATCCTATCAGCTGGTCCGCGACGAGAGGGTCACGGTCGCCGTGGGGTCCGGCCACGCCTACGCGTTCGTCGACGGGGAGGCCTACAGGTGCTCCAGCGCGTTCACGCCTGCGGCCACGTTCCTTCGCGACGTGTACTCGTCGGCCGACGAAGAGCTGGTGGTGGCTCCCGACGACCTCGCCGAGTTCTGCTCGGACGTGCTCCCCGTGCTCGAGAGGAGCCTGAGCGTCGCCGTACCCGCCGAGCTTGATGCCCTCAGGCCCAGGGAGGCACGTTTCTCCTTCTACTTCGACAGGTCCGGATCGGGACGCGACGAGGCCATCGAGCTGGAAGCGAAGGTGGACTACGGCTATGGCGCACGCACGCTGCTCGCGCCTGCAGGGGGCGCGCCTCGCGCCGAAGGCTCGCCCGACAAAGGAGTGTCCGAAGAAGCCGTGGCGGCCGAAGACGCGGCATCCGGCCGGTCGCCTGCCGCCGCGCAGCCGGAGTACCGGGACGACGAGGCCGAGAACGAAGCCGTCGAGCTGGCGTGTTCCTACTTCCCCGCCGACATGCGCATCCCGCTCGACGACGAGGAGGCCGCGGGCGAGCTCCTATACGACGGCATCGCCCGCTTCCAGGCCGCCGGAGACGTGTACACGACGCCCGATTTCGACAGGCTCGTCACCGACAAGCGCGTGCGCGTGCAGGTGGGGCTGTCGCTGGCGGGCAACCTAATAGACATGGACGTGCACTCCACAGACGTGTCGAAGGAGGAGCTCGCCGCGCTGCTTGCGGCCTACCAGAAGCGGAAGAGGTTCCACCGCCTGAAGGACGGCACGCTCGCCTCGCTGGCCGACATGGACCTGGCGCACCTCGAACGCATGGCTCGCGACTTGGGGCTAAGGCCGCAGGACCTGGCCTCGGGTTCGGTGGAGCTTCCGACGTACGCCGCGTTCTTCCTCGACCGCGAATACGCCGAGGCCGTGCGGGACAAGTCGTTCGAGGACTATATAGACAGGTTCGAGAACGAGTCGCTGTACGACTACGCCCCTCCCTCGGGGCTCGCCATGGGGTTGCGCCCCTACCAGGTGGACGGCTTCAGGTGGCTGAAGAAGCTGGCGTCGATAGG
>CABVEH010000265.1 GCA_902497215.1 uncultured Eggerthellaceae bacterium
CGCATCTTGATATGCTGCCCGACCCCGGCCTTGCGCTGGCGCGCGCAGGCGTTCACAAGGTCGGCTTCCTGGAGACCATGGTCGACCCGGTGAACGACGTGTCCACCTTCGACAAGCTTGACGAATGGCGGCTGCGCGGCGAGGTGCTGATGCGCCACATGTCCACGCGCATATGCGGGCAGGGCCACAACTCGCTTCCGAAGACGCGCATCGCCGTCGGCGTGCACCCGCACGAGGCGAAGAGCTTCGACGGCGCCGAGGAGCGCAAGCTGGCGCGCCTTCTGCACGATGCGCGCGTGAGCGCCGTCGGCGAGATAGGGCTGGACTACCACTACGACCATTCGCCGCGCCCTGTTCAGAAGGACGTGTTCCGCCGCCAGGTGCGCCTTGCCAAGCAGGCGGGGCTTCCCGTCATACTGCACGTGCGCGAGGCGTTCGATGACGCGTTCGCCATAATGCAGGAGGAAGGCTGGCCCCAGGCCGGAACCTTGCTGCACTGCTACACTTCCGACGCCGACGAGGTGCGCCGCTGGGTCGACGCCGGGTGCTATGTCGCCTTCGGCGGGGCGTTCACCTTCAAGAAGCTGGACGAAGTGCGCGAGGCCGCGAAGCTGGTGCCGTTCGACCGGCTTCTGACGGAGACGGATTCGCCCTTCATGGCGCCCGAACCGTTCCGCGGCACCACCTGCGAACCGGCCCACGTCATCTTCACTGCCGAGCGCATGCACGACTACCTGCTTCGAGGCGACGCCGCGCCTGCCGTGGTCTACACCGGCGACGAAGACGACGCCCGCCGCGCCTTCTTCACGCAGACCTACGAGAACGCCTTGCGGCTTCTCGACCGCCCCGCGACCGATTGGCAGGAAGATGCATAGGACGATAGTGGTTGGGTCGCCTCGCGCCGATGGAAGGTGCGCGACGCTGGCGAACGAGATGTTCGAGGCCTGCATAGACGAATGCCCCGAGGACGGGGTGTCGGTCGTTGCGGTGTCAAGCGTGGACGTCGCGCCATGCGTGGGCTGCGACGCCTGCCGCAAGGCGCTGTCGAAGGACGACGACGCCTATCCCGAGATCCCCGAGAAAGGCGACCCGTTGGCGCAGTGCAACCTCGTGTTCAGAAGCGATGCTTCGGCGCACCAGTGCGTCATAGGCGACGACATGGCCGAGGTGCGCAAGCATTTGGACGCCGCCGACGAGCTGATCGTGGTGTCTCCGGTGTACTTCTCGGGCGCGCCGGCGCAGATGAAGGCGTTGCTCGACCGCATGCAGCCCTACTTCTGGTCGAACCTGCGCGAACGCACGAAGGAGCGCCGCCCGTGCACGCTGCACGTCGTGCGCGAGGGAGGCGACCCCCATGGGTTCGAGCCGCTGGTCGGCGTTGTGCGCTCGGCGCTCGGCGTGGCGGGCTTCAAACTCGAATGTCTGGTCGACTGGCTGGGCTGCTTTGACGAGGACGGCGAGATAGTCGCCGACGGCAGGGAGTGCGAGCTTGACTAGCGTGTCGCCCCTTGCATCGCCTGGCGCAACGCGCGAGGTGCTTAAACGCCACGGGTTCAGCCTTAAGAAGTCGCTGGGGCAGAACTTTCTGGTGAACGATGCGGTGGTAGGGAAGATCCTACAGCTTGCCGCTGTCGGTCCCGACGACGTCGTGCTGGAGGTGGGCCCCGGCATCGGCACGCTGACGCATGCGCTGCTGTCGAACGCGCGCGCCGTGGTCGCGGTGGAACGCGACCCTTCGCTTCCGGCCGTGCTGGACGACACCTTGTCGGACTTTCACGGAAGGTTCGTCCTGATCGAGAAGGACGCGCTCGACGTGACTGCAGCCGACGTCTCCGGCGCTGCCGCATCCATGGGAGTGCCTTCGCCCGACAAGTTCGTGGCGAACCTACCCTACGCCGTCGCCGCCACCGTCGTGTTGGACTACTTTCAGGAGATCTCCAGCGTAGGGAGCGCCACGGTGATGGTGCAGCGCGAGGTGGCAGACCGCATGGCGGCCACGCCGGGCACCAAGAACTACGGCGCCTACACCGTGAAGCTGGCCATGTATGCAAAGCCCGCGGGTTCTTTCCCGGTGGGGCCGGGCAGCTTCATGCCGCCTCCTCACGTGGAAAGCACCGTGCTGCGCCTTGACCGAGTCGAAGGCCACGCGTCGTCGAAGGTCGTGAAGGCTGCCTGCCGCATGGCCGACGCCGCGTTCTTCGCGCGCCGCAAGACCATCATGAACTCGTGCAGGCA
>CABVEH010000266.1 GCA_902497215.1 uncultured Eggerthellaceae bacterium
TGTCACATTACGCTGTAAGTTCGCCCAAACAGTAAGCATTCGACGCAATGTGACAAATGACCCGACCTCCGTCACATGCGGCTACTCGAACCTATAAAGGTCGCGGGTGGCGCGTTTGAATTCCTCGTAGGCGGCCTGGGCGATGGCCTCGTCCTCCACAAGCTCGAACTCCAACGGCTGGCCATCCTCGTCGACGTCCAGCACCTCCAACAGCACGACCTCGCCGGAAGAAAGCGCGGCGTTTTCCTCGTCAACCGGGAAGAAGAAGCCGTACGACCTGCCGTCTATCAGCACCAGGCCCAGGAATTCAAGCCGCAGCTCGTCGCCGTTCTCGTCCTGGACGCCTATGGTCACGCCCTCTTCGATGGGCGGGCAGAAGTTGGGCGCGCTGCCTTCCCTTACCTCATTGCTCATAGCTGGTTCCTTCTCTGAAAGAACCGCCGCCCTGAGGGCGGCGGTTGCAAATTACTTCTTCTTTATTGGCCTCTTGACCGTGCGGGCCGGCTTGCCCGACTTGCTGTGCGACTTCGCCTTGCTGGCGCCCTTTCCGGCGTTGCCGGCCTTGGCCGCCTGACCGGAAATGGCCGAAGCCATCCGCCCTTCCTTGTCGCCTAGCGACTCGTCTGCAAGCGCAGCGTCGTCGTGTGGGTAGACGTTGCCTTCGTCAAGCTCGGGATGTGCGCCCTTCCCACCAGATCCAGACGCCTTAGCGGCATCTTTGGCGGCCTGCCGCGCGGCCCTCTCCTGCTCCTTGCGGGCAGCCTCGATGCGGGCCAGCGGCACCTGCTCGATGTCGCCCGAATCCGCGGACTCGAAAGCGAACAGGCCTATCTCGGGACCGTACTTCTTGGCCAGCTTCGCATAGCGCTTCTCGCGCGACTTCCATATGCTGAACAGCGGCACCGCCACGGCTATCGACGAATACGAGCCGGCGATCAATCCGATGGCCATCGCGAACGCGAAGTCCTTCAGCGTCTCGCCGCCGAACAGAAGCATGGCGAAGACGGGGATGAACGAGGTGAGCGTGGTGTTGATGGTTCGGATGAACACCTGGTTCATGGAATGGTTGGCCATGGTCATGAAGGTGCAGCGGATTCCCTCGCCGGACATGTTGTCGTTGATGCGGTGGAACACAACCACCGTGTCGTACAGCGAGTAGCCCAGGATGGTGAG
Organism: uncultured Eggerthellaceae bacterium; assembly: GCA_902497215.1. Next base: position 1,174 of record CABVEH010000266.1, read on the forward strand.
CAGGGCGGCGATGGTGTTCGGGTTGACCTCGCGGCCCACCAGGGCGTATATACCCATGACCAGTATGAGGTCGTGCAAAAGCGTTACCACGGCGATGACGCCCATCTTGTACTCGAACCTGATGGCGATGTAGATGATGATCAGGATGATGGACACGAAGAACGCTATGAGCGACGACTGGATGACGCTTGCGCCCCAGTCGGGGCCGATGGTGTCCACGCTGATGTCCGCCGAGTTCCACTCGAACTTGTCGCCGACGGCGTTGGCCGTGACCGTCGAGGACTGCGCGTCAGTGTTGGTGGTGCGCACCAGGAAGCCGGGTTCGCCGTTCGTGGTGGTGGTCTGGATGGTGACCTCGTCGACGCCCTGCTCGGCGAACGCCTCGCGCAGCTGATCGCTGGTGACGTCGCCCGTGTTCGCGTAGGTTATCGAGCTGCCTCCAACGAACTCGATGCCGAAATCGAACCCTTTAAGGCCCATCACGGCGAAGCATGCGACCATGGCAACGGCCGCGATGGTCAGGAATATCTTGCGCACGCCAAGGAAGTTGATGTCGTGTTTGATGAAGCGGCCCTTGATCTTCTTGGCGGCCTCGATGGCGATGGACCGGCCGGCGCGACCCGTCTGGTTCTCGGCCAACGCCTCGGACTCGAGCGCATTCATCTGCTCGCCGGTCTCGGCCTGCGCCTCGGTGGTGCCTTCAGCTGCAGCAAGATCGGCGTAGAAGTGCGATGCGTCCTGGCAGTCCTTGATTCCCCAGAACTCGGGATGTTTCTGGATGGAACGCGGCGCCAGAAGGCGGATGAGCGGGGCCTTGAACAGCAGCATCATCGCGATGTCGCAGAAGATGCCCAGCGAAAGCGTGAGGCCGAATCCCTTGACCGACGCGCTTGCCAGGAAGAACAGGCAGAGCGCCGACACCAAAGTGACCAGGTCGGCGTCGATGGACGTGAAGATGGCGTGGCGGACGCCCGACTGCGATGCGGCGCGGACGCTCTTGCCCATGCGGATCTCCTCGCGGAAGCGTTCGACCGTCAGGATGGACGAGTCGGCG
>CABVEH010000267.1 GCA_902497215.1 uncultured Eggerthellaceae bacterium
ACGAGCGCCCCGCAACATGTCCGAGCGAATGCTTACGGGATTCCATTCTATCCCGCTCGCGCTATTTGGCTTCGGTCGGCCGAATCGGTTTTACAAACTGGTAACATTGAGCGTGGCGCGGCCCTCCGTCACGCGCCCGGAAAGGATTCCCATGAAGATCGGTTTCGACAACGAGAAGTACATCGAGATGCAGGCCGACAGGATCCGCGAGCGCATCGGAATGTTCGGGGGCAAGCTCTACCTCGAGTTCGGCGGCAAGCTGTTCGACGACTACCACGCGTCGCGGGTGCTTCCCGGGTTCGAGCCCGACACCAAGATCCGCATGCTGCAGAGCATGGTGGACGACGTCGAGATCGTGATAGCCATCAAGGCCGGCGACATCGAATCGTCGCGCATGCGAAGCGACATCGGAATCACCTACGAGGAGGACGTCCTGCGCCTGATGGACATCTTCCGATCCATGGGCTTCACCGTTGGAAGCGTGGTGATCACGCAGTACAAGAACCAGCCTGCGGCCGACGCGTTCCGCAAGCGGATCACCGACATGGGCATAACCAGCTACCTGCACTACCCCATCGCCGGCTACCCCTACGACATCGAGCACATCGCCAGCGACGAGGGGTTCGGCAAGAACGAGTTCATCCAAACGTCGAAGCCTCTTGTCGTCGTCACGGCGCCGGGGCCCGGTTCGGGCAAGATGGCCACGTGTCTCTCGCAGATCTACCACGAGCACAAGAACGGCGTGGTTGCCGGCTACGCGAAGTACGAGACCTTCCCCGTGTGGAACCTTCCGCTGACACATCCCGTGAACATCGCCTACGAGGCCGCCACGGCCGACCTTGACGACGACAACATCATCGACCCGTTCCACCTGGAGGCGTATGGCGAGACGACGGTGAACTACAACCGCGACGTCGAGATCTTCCCCGTGCTGCGGTCGCTGATGCAGCGCATCTCCGGGTCGAGCCCCTACGCCAGCCCCACCGACATGGGCGTCAACATGGCAGGCTTCGGCATATCCGACGACGAGGTGTGCCGCGAGGCCGCCAACAACGAGATAGTGAGGCGCTACTTCGCAGCCGCCGTCGAAGCGAAGCGCAACGGAGGCGACGATTCGGAGGCCAAGAAGATAGAGCTGCTGATGAACCAGGCCGGGATCAACGCGAACCTGTCCCCGGCCCGTTCTGCAGCGCTGCTGAAGGCCGAAATGACCGGACGTCCCGCCGGGGCCATGGTGCTTCCCGACGGAACGGTGGTCACCGGGAAGACGGGAAACCTGCTCGGTGCGGCGTCGGCGCTTCTAATGAACGCGCTGAAGGGCGTCTCGGGAGTGGCCGACGACGTAGACGTGATATCCGACAACGTGCTAGAGCCTATATGCCACCTGAAGACCGAGCACCTTCACAATTCTAACCCGCGGCTGCATTCCGACGAGACGCTGCTTGCGCTTTCGGTCAGCTCGGTCAGCAACCCCTTGGCCGAGCGGCTCATCGACAACGCCGACAAGCTGCGCGGATGCGACGCCTACTTCTCGGTGATCCTGTCGTCGAAGGACGAGCGGCTGTACAAGACGCTCGGCATCAACGTGTGCTGCGAACCCGTCTACGAACAGCACAGGTACTATCACAAGTAAGGCGGTTCCTGCCGCACGAATCCGCCATGACGCAGGGCGTGATGGCGGGAGTGAACGTCCCCCGTCACGCACTGACCCATATCAAGCCGACAAACGGACGACAACGAAAAGAAGAATCCCGATGACCACGATTGCGACGCCTGCGATCGTAGTCCCTCTTCCATAGCTGACTCCCTTCCGCCCCGACCACGTTACAATTGGTGCATCCTCCACCTGGCATTCGTTGCATACTTCTCCGACAGCATTCGAGACGCCATTGGAGGCTTCGTCGAGCTGCCAAGCAGGGCGGATGCGGTCCCATTCGCGCTCAGATAGCTCATGAGTAAAAAGATAGTAATGCACGTCGTCGAACGATCTTCCGCTCGGAGGCCACCCGCGCCAGTCCAACGTAAATGCAAGCATGTAGGCTTCAAGCGAACGCAGGTAACCGTCTTTCACGGTCACGACAAACCCGACAGATCCCCCATCGCTGTCGGCGAATACGTCGCCGATGGTGAAGGCGGTTTTGCATCCCGCAAGCGGATTCATGTCGCTCGGTATTGCGAACTCGACGACAAAACCTTCGTCTCCTATCG
>CABVEH010000268.1 GCA_902497215.1 uncultured Eggerthellaceae bacterium
ATGCAGTTGAGAAGCGTGGTCTTACCGCTTCCGGAAGGCCCCATTATCGCCAGGTACTCGCCCTTCTTGACGTCGAAGCTGACGCCGTCCAAGGCCTTGGTGCGCACGTCGCGGCCGCCGAACACCTTCTGAAGGTTGCGCACGGACAGCATGGTTTGCACGTCGTTGCCCGTCGCGACGGTCTTCATCGGGACTGCGTATGTCTCGGGCATTTCTCCTCCTTCGTTCGAGATTGCAGCCCAAATGCTATTCTGCGGCCCCAAGGCGTGCCATAGATGCGGCTTACATTCGGCTTACATTCCTGAAAGAATCCAGCCGCTTTAGGTCGTGCGGGAACTCGAACATGACCCGCGTGCCCTTCCCCTGCTCGCTGGCTATGGCCACGCCCACGCCCATCGACTCGCAGAGCCTGGCCACCAGGTACAGCCCCAGCCCCGTGGCTCCCCCGCGTTCGCGGCCGTTCTCTCCCACGAATCCCATCTCGAAGACCCTGGCCACGTCGGAGGGCGGTATTCCGCACCCGTCGTCGGCCACCTGCAGCGTGGTGTGCTCGCGCGGCGTCCCCTTCTCCTCGACCGAAGCCGAGAACGTCACCCGGCTCGCACCGTACTTCGCGGAATTCACCAGCAGCTGCGACAGCATGAACGCGACCCACTGCCTGTCGGACAGCACGAACGCCCCGTCTGGGACCTCGACCGACGGTATGCAGCCTGCGGCTATGAGGAACCGCGAGTTATGCTTGCAGGCCTCGCGGCACACCGCGGCCAGGTCCACCTTGCCGATGGCGTAGTCGCCGGCCAGAAACGACGAACGCGCGTAGAAGAGGGCCGATTCCACCTGCGCCTCTATGCGCTCCACCTCGAGCGAGAGCTTGTCGGAGTTCTCGCCGTGCATGCCGGCGAGCACCAGCTTGGATGCCGCTATCGGCGTCTTCACCTCGTGGACCCAGGCGTCGATGTAGCGCCTGTAGTCCTCGGCGTCGCGCTCGGCTGCGGATATCTGGCTGCTGGCCGCCAATGTCAGGTCCGATATGGCGTCGTAGGCGATGCGTCCCTCCATGAACTCGGGCTCGTCCAGAAGCGACGCCACCACGCAGGCGTCCGTCGCGCCCGCCGCGGCGTCCTCGAGCTGCCTGTAGAAGCCCCGCCTCCTGGTGTAGTCGAACGCCATGGACGCCACGGCGAAGGTCACGACCACCGCTGCGGCCAGCACCGACCCCTGGAACGACACGCGCTGCAGGAAGCAGGTTGCGAACACGGCGAAGGCGCAGACGGCCGCCAGGAACGCCCTCGCCTTGTTGTCTGCCAGGTAGCGGCCCAGCGTGAAGCGGATGCCGGGGTCGTCTTCGGCGAAGGCCTCCGGATCGGCACTTTCGTGGCGGCGGCTCATATCTGGTAGCCCATGTTGCGCCTGGTGGATATGAAATCGTCGGGCACGCCGATAGACGCCAGCTTCGACCGCAGGCGGTTCACGTTGACGGTCAGGGTGTTGTCGTCCACGAACTCGTCGGACTCCCAAAGCTCGGTCATGAGGTCGGTGCGCGTGACCACGCTTCCCGGCGAGCGCATGAGCGCGTCGAGTATGCGCAGCTCGTTGCGCGTGAGCTCGGCGGTGGCGACGGAGGAGTGCGCACCCTGCGAGCTGCGCCGCACCAGCGCCCTGATGCGCGCTATGAGGGATGCGGGGCTGTAGGGCTTCGTCACGTAGTCGTCGGCCCCCAGGCCCAGCCCTATCACCTCGTCAAGCTCGCGGTCGCTGGCCGTGAGCATGATGATGGGCGCCTGGGAATGCTCCCTTATGGCGCGGCACACCGAATGGCCGTCCGTGGACGGAAGCATTAGGTCGAGGATTATGCAGTCGGGCGACGCCGACAGCGCCGCGGCGGCAATGTCGCGCGCATCTCCCCTGCCGTCGCTGGAGGCCACTTCGAAGCCTTGCAGACCGAGCAGGTTTCCCAGCTCGCGCCTGAGCGCCGCGTCGTCCTCGACGATGAAGACCTTCATGCAAACCGCCTCCCGGTGCCGAACGTTTCGTTGCAAGCATGATACCCCACGGGCATGAAGGCGGCCGATAGCGACGTGTCAGGGGACGTTCGCTTTTGGCACATTTGGCGGAACGGAGGGAAGGAGGCGGGGCGGAGAAGCAAGCTTGCGAGGCTGCAATGCGCAGCTCGAGCGAAGGCCTGCCCGATTCGAGGCGTGCGTAG
>CABVEH010000269.1 GCA_902497215.1 uncultured Eggerthellaceae bacterium
CCTCGGCCAGCTTCTGCAGCGCGATAGCCATCTTGTCCTGCTCGGCCTTGGTCTTGGGCTCGACGGCGATGTCGATGACCGGGTCGGCGAACTCCATCGATTCCAGGATGATGGGGTGGTTCTCGTCGCAGAGCGTGTCGCCCGTGGAGGTGTCCTTCAGGCCCACGACCGCGACGATGTCGCCGGCCGAGCACTCGTCGACGTCGGTGCGCTGGTTGGAATGCATCTGCAGCAGGCGCCCGATGCGCTCCTTCTTGTCCTTCACGGCGTTGAGCGCGTAGGAACCGGAGTCGATCTTGCCCGAGTAGCAGCGGATGTAGGTAAGCTTGCCGACGTAGGGGTCGGTCATGATCTTGAACGCCAGCGAGCTGAAGGGGGCCTTCGGGTCGGCCGGACGCTCCTCGACCTCGTCGGTCTTGGGGTTGACGCCCTGGATGGGCGGGATGTCGACAGGCGACGGGAGGTAGTCCACCACGGCGTCGAGCAGCTCCTGCACGCCCTTGTTCTTGTAGGCCGAGCCCACGAACACGGGGTTGATCTGGCAGCCAATGACGCCCTTGCGGATGGCCGCCTTCAGTTCCTCGACCGAGACCTCTTCCTCCATGAGGACCTTCTCCATGAGGTCGTCGTCGCAGTCGGCTGCCGCCTCGAGGAGCTCCTGGTGTCGAAGCTCGGCGTCGGCCTTGAACTCGTCGGGGATGGCGTCCATGGGCTCGGGGTAGGTCATGCCCTTGTCATCGGCCTTGAAGTCCCATGCGGTCATGGTGACCAGGTCGACGATTCCCCAGAAGCCGTCCTCGGCACCCATCGGGATCTGCGCGGCGACGGCGTTTGCGCCGAGGCGGTCGCGCATGGTCTGGATGGCGTGGTCGAAGTCGGCGCCCACGCGGTCGTACTTGTTGATGAAGGCGATGCGCGGAACGCCGTAACGCTCGGCCTGGCGCCAGACCGTCTCGGACTGGGGCTGGACGCCTGCAACTGCGTCGAACACCGCGACGGTGCCGTCGAGGACGCGGAGCGAGCGCTCGACCTCGGAAGTGAAGTCGACGTGGCCGGGGGTGTCGATGATCTGGAAGCGGTACTCCTTGCCGTTCTCGGCGCCGCTGGGGTACTTCCAGAAGCAGGTGGTCGCCGCAGCGGTGATGGTCACGCCGCGCTCCTGCTCCTGCTCCATCCAGTCCATCGCCGATCTTGTGGGTCTTGCCCGTGTAGTAGAGGATGCGCTCGGTAGTGGTGGTCTTGCCGGCATCGATGTGGGCCATGATGCCGAAGTTGCGCGTGTCTTTCAGGTCGAATTTAGCCATTTTCCGTACCTGCCTTAGAAGCGGTAGTGCGAGAAGGCACGGTTGGCCTCGGCCATCTTGTACATATCTTCGCGCTTCTTCACGGCAGCGCCCGTGTTCTCGGACGCGTCCATGATCTCGTTGGCGAGGCGCTCGGCCATCGTGTGCTCGCGGCGGCTGCGCGCCGCCGACGCGCTTGGGCTTGCACTCGAGCGTGGGGCGAACGTTGTCCATGGCCTTCTTGAAGACGGACAGCGGGTCTTCGTTGGTCTTCTTCTCGACGATGTCGAACGCGCCGTAGACGATGCGCTCGGCGAGGGACTTCTTGCCGTCCAGCATGATCTTGTTGATGAGCTGGGTGACGAGACGGTTGTTGTACTTGGCGTCAGGCATTACCGGCCTGCGCCCTGCTGCTGCTCTGCGTGGCATGAGGATTCTCCTTCTTCTCTGCGCGCTTCGGGCCGTATCCGTCAGCTAGATGCGACCATTAGGCGGCTGTTCGATGCGGCCTGTTGCCGCATGTCCGCCCGCGCGGCTTACTGACTGTTTACTTGGGGCGCTTGGCTCCGTAGCGGCTGCGCATCAACCAACTGGTCCGCAAGGGTGCGCAGTCGAGGGCGCCGCGGATGACCTTGTAACGGACGCCAGGCAGGTCCTTGACGCGGCCGCCGCGGATGAGCACCATCGAGTGCTCCTGCAGGTTGTGGCCGATGCCGGGGATGTAAGCCGTGACTTCCATGCCGTTGACCAGGCGCACGCGGCAGACCTTGCGCAGCGCCGAGTTCGGCTTCTTGGGGGTGGTGGTGTAGACGCGCGTGCAAACGCCGCGCTTCTGCGGATTCCCCTTCAGAGCAGGCGTCTTCTTCTTGTCTTCCTGCTTCTGGCGGCCCTTGCGGACCAGTTGG
>CABVEH010000270.1 GCA_902497215.1 uncultured Eggerthellaceae bacterium
CTCGAGAAGCGAGGCGATGCTGACTTTGGTTGGGGTTGCCATACCATTCTCCATTCGTTAGTCCTCTGCTCCAGGTCATCCCCGTCTCCGCAGCCTTTTCCGGTTGGCCACTGGCGGTGCCGGGTCGCTGAAGCATGTGAAATTAGAAACCGCTACATGATACCACTACGACCGTGCCATGCAAGCCCGAAAGGCCGACAGCGCCGCAGGCTACTTGTACTGCGAAGGGTGCTTCTTGAAGAAGTCGAACTTGGGCGGAAGCTCGCACACCTGGTGGCGCGCGTCGTCGATCTCGGACGCCGAGCAAAGCTCGTCGTTGCCGTCGAAGTCGTAGTTCCAGCTGAAGAACTCGTCCTCGTCGAAGTCCATGTAGTCGCAGATAGTCTCGCACCCGCGGGGCACGATGGGATGCATCATGAGCGTGCAGACGCGGAGCAGGTAGTAGGAGTCCACGAGCGCCTGGCGCCTAAGCGCGGCCGCGTCCTCGCGCCCTTCCTCCTCGGCGTCCGAGGCCTCCTTGATGCACGACGCCCAATGCTTGTTCGCGTAGCGGATGAAGCTGTCGGCCAGCTGCATTATGGAATGCAGCTCGACCTTGTGCATCAGCGAGTCGTACTCGGACAGCGCGTCCTTGGCCTCCTGCACGACGTCGGGGCTCACCTTGCCAAGCGGCATGTACCCGTCGAAGTTGTTCTTGGACTCGTAGAAGCAGCTGCGTGCAAGCCTGTTGAACACGTTGGTCAGCAGCGCGCCTTCCTTGAGCGCCGGGTCGGCCACGCGCGTGTCGGCCCGCTGCTCGTCGCTAAGCTTGGGGTCGAACGGCTTGGGCGAGAAGGCGACGGACTTCTGGTCGAGGCCCAGGGCGAGGAAGTGCGCGCGCAGCTGCTCGGCCGTGTAGTGCTCGAGGAGCTGTTCGCCCGTGGGCGGCTTGACGTCGCCCGACGACGACGCCTTCGTCTTCCCGAAGAGAAGGTGGTGGTTGGCGACGAGCCTGCTTTGGCGCAACGGCTTCGCGTCGGGGCCTCCGAACACGCCGCGCGACCCGAGGGCCTCCCACATGGCAGGCTGCGCCACGCCGTAGAAGTACAGGTTGTCCTGGCCTATGAACTGGTACACGCACGAGTCGTCGGAGCACCAGAAGTCACGCCAGGTCTCGCGCGGCAGCCCCATGGCGTCGTTTGCGGCTATGGTGAACGAGATGGGCGCCCACAGCGACTCGGGCCAGCACCAGATGGTGAGGCCGTCGACCCCGTCTATGGCCGGGGCCTTCACGCCCCATTCGATGTTGCCCGTTATGCGGAACGGCACGAGCGTCTTCGACGTGCGGAAGCGGATCCCCGACTTCTCGAGCACCTCCCTGGCGGCGTCGCGGTCCTCGATGGAGTCGAACTCTATCTCGAAGCTGGCCTTGCCCTTCTCGGCCTCGCGGAAAACGTGCGGCGGCAGGCTTGCAGCCAATGCGGCGTATTCCTCGTAGGCCTCGTTCTTCACGAAGATGACCGGAGGACCCAGGAACTCCACGATCGTGGAGGGCACGATGCCCCTGGTCTCCTCGTCCTGCTCGAGCTGCGATACGTAGCCCTTCAGGAACCCTGAGAACGCAGGAAGGTCGAAGTACCAGTTGTTGACCGGCTTCATTACCGGCGTGGTTCCGGTGACGGTGGACACCGGGTCCATGAGGTCGGCCGGGCTGTACTGGTGCCCGAGGCTGCATTCGTCGGCGTAGGCCGCGTCGGCCTTGCAGCCCTGCACAGGGCAGCACCTCCCCACCACCTGGCGTCCGTTCAGGAACGTCCCGGCCTTCTCGTCGAAGAACTGGAGCGTCGGCGAGAGCGAAAGGTGACCCGTCTCGGCAAGCCCCTCGACTATCGCGTACGAAAGCTCCTGGTGGACGTCGCCGGCATGGCCTATGCCCGACCCTTCGAAGATGTCGGGCTCGACGTCGAAGGAGGCCAGCGTTGCGGCCTGCCTTTCGTGGTTGCCCATCACGTATTCCGCGATGGTTCCCGAAAAGCCGTCGTTCTCGACGGCCTTGCGGTAGCCTTCGTCGATGGGCGACCCGAAGCAGTCAGTTCCGCTGACGAAGCGCACGTTGTCCTTGCCGATGCGGTCGCGCAGGAAGCGCGCGAAAGCGTCGGCGGGGACGAAGACTCCCCCGATGTGTCCGAAATGGAGCGGCTT
>CABVEH010000271.1 GCA_902497215.1 uncultured Eggerthellaceae bacterium
GCGTTCACTTTTGACACGCTGGATGGCAGCGTGTCGAAAGTGAACGCCCCTGTCACACTGTCCAGTCATGCCTCTGCTAGTGGGTGCAGGTTACAGGCGTGTTTCGGGCAAGTCAAGGTCGTGTGGGGCAATTGTGGGGTTCTGTTGATGCATCGTTCAATTGACGCTCATGGGGTGGCGCGCCAGGGCTTTGATGCATAATCGTCGAATCGCCGCCATTTCAACCATCAGCACATGAATCGAGGCATGCAATGAAGCATGGAACCAACGCCAGGAAGGTCGCGATAATCGGATGCGGCTTCGTCGGCGCCACCACGGCGTTCGCGCTCATGGAATCCGGCCTGTTCTCGGAGATGGCCCTCATCGACGTGGACCGCGACCGTGCGGAAGGCGAGGCGCTCGACATCTCGCACGGACTCGCGTTCGCCAGCCCCATGGAGATACACGCCGGCACCTACGACGACGTTGCGGACGCCAGCGTGGTCATCATCACCGCAGGCGCCGCCCAGAAGCCCGGCGAGACGCGCATTGACCTGGTCAACAAGAACGTCGCCATATACAAGGGCATAATCGGCGAGATAAAGAAGCGCGGGTGCAAGGGCATACTGCTGGTAGTGTCGAACCCGGTGGACATCCTCACCCAGGTCACCATCAAGCTTTCCGGGCTGCCCGAGCACCGCGTCATCGGGTCGGGCACCGTGCTGGACAGCGGCCGCCTGAAGCAGATCGTCGGCGAGAGGCTGGGCGTCGACCCGCGCAGCGTGCACGTCGGCGTGCTGGGGGAACATGGCGACAGCGAGCTTATAGCATGGTCGGGTGCGCACGTGGCCGGCATCCCGCTGGAAGACTTCTTCAACATGAGGAGCAACGGGTCCTACGAGGAGTTCCGCGCCGAGGTCACCGACGAGGTGCGCAACTCGGCCTACGAGATAATCGAGAAGAAGAAGGCCACCTACTTCGGAATAGCAATGGCGATAAGGCGCATCTGCGCCTGCATCGTGCGCGACGAGAAGTCGGTCCTCCCGGTGTCCACCATGATGCAAGGCGGCTACGGGATAGAAGGCGTCGCGCTGTCGACGCCCTGCGTGCTTGGGAAGAACGGCATCGAGGTGCGCCTGGCCCCGTCGCTGAACTATCTGGAGCAGTCGCAGCTCAAGGACTCGGCCGACAAGATGAAGGAGATAGTCGCCGAGCTCGACCTGGACGCATAAAGCGAGACGGAGTGAGGGGGAGCGGAATGCTCCGCAGCGAATCCGCTTGCGAGGCTGCGGCGTAGGTTTTGGCGGAGACGGGGTTCGAGGACTGTCTGAGGCGCCGCGAAGCGGCGCCGAGTTCCGCAGAACCTCCGCCAAAACCCACGCCGCGGGAGCCGAGCCCTGCGGAGAGCGCGGAGCATTCCGCTCCCCCTCACTCCGTCACACCGTCAGTCCCCGTCGCCTCGCAGGCACTCGTCCAGCAGCACCAGCAGCTTCTGCATGTTCAACGGCTTCGTTATGTGCGCCGTCATGCCGGCTTCGCGCGCCCTCCTGTGAACCTCTTCGAAGGCGTCCGCAGTAGTGGCGATTATGGGAATGTCGGCCACGTCGGCGCGAGGGAGCTTCCGTATAGCACTGGCTGCGGCGTCGCCCGACATCCTAGGCATGCGCATGTCCATCACCAGCACGTCGAAGTGGCCCTCGTCTGAGGCCGCCACCGCGGAGACCGCTTCGTCGCCGTCGCCGGCCAGCTCCACGTCGAACCCGTGCTCGCGCAGTATGACGTCCATCATCTCGCGGGACAGCTCGTCGTCGTCCACCACAAGCGCCCTGAGGCCGGTGAAGTCCAGGTCTTCGGCGGACACCGACCGCGCCCGGGCCGCGCGTTCGCTCCCCTTCCTGTCCTCGAGCTTCAGCGGCAGCGTTATGACGAACTCGCTTCCGACCCCAAGCTCGCTGGTCACGTCTATGGTGCCACCCAGCAGGTCGACCAGGTTCTTGGTTATGGTCATGCCGAGGCCCGTTCCCTCGGCGTCGTGCGCGCCCCCCTCGTTGTCGCGCTCGAAGGGCATGAAGATGCGGCTTATGAACTCGTCGGACATGCCGCAGCCGGTGTCCTTCACGCTGAACTCGAACATGGCGACGCCGTTCGCGGAGATGGGCCCTTCGCTGGCCGTCACCACCACCTCGCCGCCGCTGTCGGTG